>JAKJFB010000012.1:0-2305 GCA_022705125.1 Pseudomonadota bacterium | reverse complement strand
GCTCGCAGTACACGCAGCTCATCGCGCGGCGTGTGCGCGAGCTCGGCGTCTACTGCGAGATCTACAGCTGGCGCACCCCCGCCGCCGCGATCAAGGCGTTCCGCCCCAGCGGCGTGATCCTCTCCGGCGGCCCGGAATCGGTCACCGGCAAGAGCACCCCGCGCGTGCCCGCGGCGCTGTTCAACATGGGCATTCCGCTGCTCGGCATCTGCTACGGCATGCAGGCGATGGCCGCACAGCTCGGCGGGCGCGTCGAGCCCTCGAACCGGCGCGAGTTCGGCTACGCGCAGGTGCGCGTCACGGCCTCCAGCCGCCTGCTCGACGGCATCAGCGACCACGTCGACGAGGAAGGCGCGGCGCGCCTGGACGTGTGGATGAGCCACGGCGACAAGGTCGTGGCGCTGCCGCCGGGCTTCGAGCTGCTCGCGGCCACCGACAGCGCGCCGGTCGCGGCGATGTGCGACGAGTCGCGTGGTTTCTACGGCATCCAGTTCCACCCCGAGGTCACGCACACGCACCAGGGCGGGCGCATCCTCGAGCATTTCGTGCGCGGCATCTGCGGCTGCGAGGGGCTGTGGACGCCGGGCAGCATCATCGACGACGCGATCGCCTCGATCCGCAAGACCGTGGGCAAGGACAAGGTGCTGCTCGGGCTCTCCGGCGGCGTCGATTCCTCGGTGGTCGCCGCACTGCTCGCGCGCGCCATCGGCGACCAGCTCACCTGCGTGTTCGTCGACCACGGCCTGCTGCGCCTGCACGAGGGCGATCACGTCATGGAGATGTTCGCGAAGAACATGGGCATCAAGGTGATCCGCGTGCGCGCCGAGGGCGAGTTCCTGCGCAAGCTCAAGGGCGTGGCGGATCCCGAGCGCAAGCGCAAGATCATCGGCCGCACCTTCGTCGAGGTCTTCGACCGCAAGGCCGCGCAGATCAAGGGCGTGAAGTGGCTGGCGCAGGGCACGATCTACCCCGACGTGATCGAGTCGGCGGCCTCCAAGCACGGCAACGCGCACGTGATCAAGTCGCACCACAACGTCGGTGGCTTGCCCAAGCGCATGAAGCTCGCGCTGCTCGAGCCGTTGAAGGAACTGTTCAAGGACGAGGTGCGCAAGATCGGCGTGGAACTCGGGCTGCCCTTCGACATGGTCTACCGCCACCCGTTCCCGGGTCCCGGCCTCGGCGTGCGCATCCTCGGCGAGGTGCGCAAACCCTACGCGGAGATCCTGCGCCGCGCCGACGCGATCTTCATCGAGGAACTGCACGCCGCGGATCTGTACCACAAGGTCAGCCAGGCCTTCGCGGTGTTCCTGCCGGTGAAGTCCGTGGGCGTGACCGGCGACGGGCGCCGCTACGAGTGGGTGATCGCGCTGCGCGCCGTCGAGACCATCGACTTCATGACCGCGCGCTGGGCGCATCTGCCGCACGAACTGCTGGAGCGCGTCTCGCGCCGCATCATCAACGAGATCGCCGAGGTCTCGCGCGTGGTCTACGACGTCTCCAGCAAGCCGCCCGCGACGATCGAGTGGGAGTAGGTTTCGATCGAGCGGCGTCTATCGAGATCTATCGATCAGTCGCGCTGACGGTCTGTTTGCGCGCGTCCACGCGACAGGGCCGCACCGTTGGTCGCGTTTCGTAGCCCTGCGCGTCGATCCGGCCGTGAGACCGTCGGCGATGGGCAGGCCCGGAGACCTCGCAGCAACGCGCAACCACTCGGGAAAAGTCCCGGAACGTGGCTGCATGCGATCTGCCAACCCGGGTGCGGCGCGCTACTCCGAGTAAGGAGCTGCGCCGGACACCGGTGCGGCATCGGCCAGGATGAAGAACAGCACGTTGCCAGGCTCCGACGTGGCGTCGCTGCGCAGGCTGCCGATGAGACCGTTGACCGGGCTGGTGTACTCGGCCACCACTTCGCCGAACGCGTTGCGCTGGATGGCTAACTTTTGTCCTGACACGACCTTGGCATTCAGTTTGACCAACAATTCGATGAAGCCACCGTGGGTGGTCAGCACGGGAACCGCAGTCTTCCCGATGTAGACGTTGGCATCGACGGCGGTGCGTCCGATCGCCCCGGGAAGCATGCCGTAGTGCTTGAAGACGTTCATCGTGCCTTCGACGAAGATCGGAATCATGTCGAGATCGAGCCTTCGCGCCACACCCACCTCGGGCGTAAAACAGGGAATGCCCGCATCGATGTAGGCGTTGTGCAGCACACCAGGGTAGGCCGCGTTATCCCATATCTGTCCAATGGGGTAGAGCATCATCATGGTCTTGACGTCCGGGATGCTCATGTCGCCAATGTGGAAGG
>JAKJFB010000129.1 GCA_022705125.1 Pseudomonadota bacterium | reverse complement strand
GTGGTCGGCGAGATCCCGCGCCAGCCGAACGGCAAGCCCAATTACGCGCGCGCGAAGGAAATCGCGCTGGCCGGCACGCACCGCGCGCCGTAGGAGCGGCCCATGGCCGCGACGGTCACGGCCGCGGGCAACGCCAATCGTCCCCGATTATCACGACAGGAAACACAGCCATGGAACAACTGAGCATCGGCACCGGCACCTGCCTCGTGGAGAGGGACGGACACACGCTGGTCGTGACCCTGAACCGCCCGGAGGCGAAGAACGCCTTCAACCCGCCGATGCTGGTCGGGATGTACCGCGCCTGGCGGCTGCTCGACAGCGACGATTCGCTGCGCTGCGCCGTGCTCACCGCGCGCGGCGACACTTTCTGCGCCGGCATGGACCTGAAGACCGGCCCCTCGGGCGGCGGCGCGGAGGCCGACGAGATCCAGGCGCTGATGAAGGACGTGCCGAACCTGCACTGGCAGGCGCTGCTGCGCGACAACCGCCCGCTGAAGCCGATCGTGCTCGCGGTGGAAGGCTACGCGCTGGCCGGCGGCACCGAGATCCTCCAGGGCACCGACATCCGCGTGGCGGCCGAGGACGCGGTGTTCGGCGTGACCGAGGTCGCGCGCGGGCTGTACCCGATGGCCGGCTCCACGATCCGCCTGCGCCGCCAGATTCCCTACTGCCTCGCCGCCGAGATCCTGCTGACCGGGCGCCACGTGACGGCGCAGGAAGCGCTCGAGTGGGGCCTCATCAACCGCATCGTGCCCAAGGGCAAGACGCTGGACGAGGCACTGGCGATCGCCGCCCAGATCGGCAGGAACGGACCCGTGGCCGTGAAGGCGGTGATGAAGTCGCTGCGCGAGCACGAGGAGTGCCTGGCGGAAGCCGACGCGATGCTGCGCTCCGACGAGGTGGGCTGGCCGGTATTCGCCACCGAGGACGCGCGCGAGGGCATGAAGGCCTTCAAGGAAAAGCGCCCGCCCGAGTTCAAGGGCAAGTGAACGCCATCCCGTCAGCCAAGGACCCTTCATCCATGACGACCATTGCAGCAGCAGTCACGGCGAAAGACGATTCCCTGAGCTTCGATGCCGCCGTGCTGGCGCGCCGCTCGGTGCGCGCCTTCCGTCCCGATCCCGTACCGCAGCCGCTGATCGAGCATGTGTTCGCGCTGGCCAACCGCGCACCCTCGAACTGCAACACCCAGCCCTGGCTCGCCGCGGTGGCGAGCGGAGCGGCCTGTGAGCGCCTGCGCCAGCGCTTCATGGCGGATTTCGCCTCGGGGCAGGTCTCGATGGACTTCCCTTATGCCGGCAAGTACGCGGGTGTCTACAAGGAGCGCCAGTACGACGCCGCCGAAAAGCTCTACGGCGCGATGGGCATCGCGCGCGAGGACAAGGCCGCGCGGGGCGCGGCGTTCATGCGCAACTTCGCTTTCTTCGACGCGCCGCACGTTGCCTTCCTGTTCATCCCGGACTGGGCCGGTGTGCGCGAGGCGGCCGACGCGGGCATGTACGCGCAGACGCTGATGCTGGCGCTCGCGGCCCACGGGCTCGGGAGCTGCCCGCAGACGGCGCTCAGCTTCCTCTGCGACCAGGTGCGCGCCGAGTGCGGCGTGGACGCCTCGCACCGGCTGCTGTTCGGCATCTCCTTCGGCTACGAGGACACCGCGAATGCGGCGAACGATTGCCGGCTCGGCCGCGCGGCGCTGGCCGACAACGTGCGCTTCGTGAGCTGAGCCCTGGAACGGCCACCCGCGCGGGAGCACACATGAGCGACACGATACTGAAGGAACTCGACGACGGCGTGCTGAAGCTCACGCTGAACCGGCCCGAGCGCAAGAACGCGTTCAATTTCGAGCAGTGGGCGGCTTTCGCCGACGCCATCGCCGAGGCGCAGGGCGACAAGCGCGTCGCGGTGGTGCTGGTGAGCGGCGCCGGCGGAAACTTCTCCTCGGGCACCGACCTCTACGAGTTCAGCGACGCCGGGGCCGACCATCCCTTCGCGCGCTGTGCGCGGCTGCTGTGCGATTTCGACAAGCCGCTGGTCGCCGCGGCCAACGGCATCGCGGTCGGCGGCGGCGCGACGCTGCTGTTCCACTGCGACGTGCTGTACGTGGGCGAGAGCCTGCGCATGCGCCTGCCCTTCGTGAGCCTGGGGCTGGTGCCGGAATTTGCTTCCAGCTACCAGTTGCAGGCGAACATCGGCGCGCGCCGCGCGGCGGAGCTGCTGTTCACCGCGGAATGGATCACGGCGACGCGCGCGCTGGAGACCGGCATCGCCACCGCGGTGCTGCCTGACGCGGAGCTGTTCGCGCATGCGCTGGCGAAAGCGCGCGAGATCGCGCAGTGGCCCACCAGCGCATTGCAGGAAACCAAGCGCACGCTGAAGGCGGTGCACCGCGCCGGCCTGCACGCCGCGCTGGCGGCCGAGGACGCGGGCATGGTGCGCAGCGTCGGCACTCCCGAGAACCGCGAGGCGATCGAGGCCTTCATCGCGAAGCGCCCCCCCGATTTCCGCCAGTTCCGCCGCTGACGGTGTGTCGCCATTCATGCCCGTAGGTCGCCATTCATGGCGACAGCAGCATCCGGGCAGGCACAAGTCGGCGTAAATGCCGCCCCACGGAATGCCGACCTAGGCCTTCCGTCCCACCCAGGTGCGCCACAGGATGATCACCAGGGTGAGCAGCGTGAGCGGCAGCACGAAGCCGAGCATGGCTTCGCGGTAATCGTCGAGCCGCTGGTGCGCGGTCGCCGCGAGCACCAGGTATAGCGTGTAGGCGATGTAGTAAAGCGCGAACACGCCGCCTTCCCAGCGCGCGATCAGGTGGCGGCGGAAGAACACCGGCAGGCAGGCGAGCGCCACGGCGGTCATCACCGGGATGTCGAACACCAGTGCCGCCTCGGCCACGTGGATGCCGGCGGGCGATAGCGCGGCGCTGAAGCCCAGCACCGCGAAAATATTGAAGATATTGCTGCCCACGATGTTGCCGACGGCGATGTCGCGCTCGCCGCGCAGCGCCGCCAGCATCGAGGTGGCCAACTCGGGCAGCGAGGTGCCGGCCGCCACGATCGTGAGGCCGATCAGCAACTCCGAGACACCGAAGCCGCGTGCGATGCCGGTGGCACCCGCGAGCAGCCAGCGCGAGCCGGCCACCAGCAGCACGAGGCCCGCGACGATCAGCACCGCATTGAGCGCCATCGCACCGGCGCCACGCGCCTCCGGCACCGCGGGCACATCGCCATCGTCGCCCCGGCGCCCCATGCGGATCTGCATGTCGATGTAGATCGCGATCATCAGTGCCAGCACCAGCCCCTCGAGTCGGCTGATCGACTGGTCGAGCGCCATCAGCCACACCAGCAGCGAGGCTGCGATCATCACCGGCACATCGAAACGCACCAGTTGCGCAGACACCGCCAGTGGCGCGACCAGCGCCGAGAGCCCGAGGATGAGCAGCACGTTGAAGATATTGCTGCCCACCACGTTGCCCAGCGCGATGTCGGGCGAGCCGCCGAGCGCCGAGCCGACGCTGACCGCCATCTCCGGGGCGCTGGTGCCGAAGGCGACGACGGTGAGGCCGATGATCAGCGGGGGCATGCCCGCGGCCGCGGCCAGGCGCGAGGCGCCGCGCACCAGTATCTCGGCGCCCAGCACCAGCACCACGAATCCGCCGATCAGGAGAAGCACGTTCGACATGGACCTTTATCCCGGCTGCAAACTGCCGCGCACCATAGCCTGCCGCACCGCGGCAGGGAAGGGCGCGCGGCGGCAGGAATGCCCGCTCAGCGCGATGGCGCGCCGTCCTTGACCCAGCTGCGCCAGGCGATGAGCGCAAAGGTGAGCACTGTCAGCGGCAGCACGAAGCCGAGCATCGCTTCGCGGTAGCCGTCGAGGCGTTGGTGGCCGCTCGCCGCCAGCCCGAGGTACAGCGCATAGGCGACGTAATAAAGCGTGAACACGCCGCCTTCCCAGCGCGCGATGAGCTGGCGGCGGAAGAATACCGGCAGGCAGGCCAGCGTGACCGCTGCCATCACCGGGATGTCGAAGGCCAGCGCGGCCCCGGCCACGCGGATGCCGGTGGGCGCCAGCGCGGCGGTCAGCCCCAGCACTGCGAGCAGGTTGAACATGCAGCTGCCGATCACGTTGCCCACCGCGATGTCGCGCTCACCGCGCAGCGCCGCCAGCACCGAGGTGGCCAACTCGGGCAACGAGGTGCCGGCCGCCACTATCGTCAGGCCGATCACGAGCTCCGACACGCCGGCGGCACGCGCGATGCCGGTGGCGCCGGCGAGCAGCCAGCGCGCGCCGGCCACCAGCAGTACCAGTCCCGCGACGATCAGCAGCACATTGGCCGCGAACGCGGCGCGGCCGCGCGCCGCCGGTACGACGGGCACGTCGCGGCCGTCGCTGCGCCGGCCCATGCGGATCTGGACATCGAGGTAAATGGCGAGCATCAGTCCCAGCACCGCGCCCTCGAGGCGACCGATCGCGTGGTCCAGCGCCATCAGCCAAACCAGCAGCGAGACTCCGATCAGCACCGGCACATCGAAACGCACCAGCTGCGCCGACACCGTCAGCGGTGCGATCAGCGCCGAGAGCCCGAGGATCAGCAGCACGTTGAAGATGTTGCTGCCGACCACGTTGCCGAGCGCGATGTCGGGCGAGCCGCCGAGCGTCGAGCCGACGCTGACGGCCAGTTCCGGCGCGCTGGTGCCAAAGGCGACCACGGTGAGACCGATGACCAGCGAGGGCATGCCTGCCGCGGCCGCCAGGCGCGAGGATCCGCGTATCAGCAGCTCTGCGCCCAGCACCAGCACGACGAAGCCGCCGGCCAGGAGAACCGCGTCCATCATGATCCGATGCCACCCTGCTGCGTGCCGTTGCGCACGATAGCGCGAGCCGTTCCCTCCGCACAGCAGGGCATGTCAGTTGGCGCCGCCGTCGGCGTGCGCGCGGCAGCGCGCGGCGGCCTCGCGCAGCAGCTCTGCAAGCCGTCGCGCGGCGGGCCCGGTGGCCTCGCGCTCGGCCAGCACCAGGTAGAGCTCGGCCCAGCGCGTGGCGCCCTCGACCAGCGGCAGCGCTTTCAGCTGGCCGCTGTCGAGTTCCGCGCGGATCTTCTCGCGCGGCACCCACGCAAACCCCAGCCCGCGGCACAGCGCCTGGATGGAGGTGGCCGGATGCGAGACGGTGAGGCGCCGCTCGGCACCCAGCCAACCGGAATCCGCGCGCAGCCGCACCCCGGAATCGCGGATCACCACCTGCTGGTGCGCCCGCAGGTCCTCCAGGCGCAGAGCGCGCCCGATTTGATGCAGCGGGTGCGCCGGGTGGGCCACCGCGATGAACCCGAGACGCAGCAGCGGCTCGCCGAGAAAGCCCGGCGGCACCCGACCGGTGATCACCAGTTCGGCCTGCCTTTGCAAGAGCGCCTCGGTGCCGCCCGAGAGCACCGATTCCTGCACTTCCACGCGCGTGTCGGGACTCTCGCGGCCGAAGGCGGCCAGCGCCTCGAACAGGGCCTCCTGCGGAAAAATGGCATCCACCGACAGGCTCACGCGCGCGGCCCAGCCCTGCGCCAGCGTGTCGGCGAGATGCTGCAGTGCCGCGGCTTCCTCCAGCAGGTAGCGCGCGCGGCGCAGCAGGGTCTCGCCCCCGGGCGTGAGCACGGCCTTGCGCCCGGCCAGCGTCAGCAGCGGCAGGCCCAGCGCCTGCTGCAACTGCTTCACGCCGTGGCTCACGGTGGACTGGCTCTTGTGCAGCTGTTCGGCCGCCTGGGCGAAGCCGCCGTGGTCCACCACGGCGGCCAGCAGGCGCCATTGCTCGAGCGTTGCGGTAGTCATCGAAATATTCGATTGTATCTAGCGATGATTCGCGGTTTTCAATTTATCCAATGGATGTATTCTGGTGTCAAGCCTTCAGACAGCACGGAGTGAGCACCATGAACATCCGCCGCATCGACAAGATCCTCGACAGCCGCCCCACCTCGGACGGCGACGGCGTGAAGATCCGCCGCACGCTGGGCCTGCACCGCCACGACCTCGATCCCTTCCTGATGATCGACGAGATCCGCGCCGACGAGGCGGCGGACTACATGGGCGGCTTCCCGCCCCACCCGCACCGCGGCATCGAGACCTTCACGCTGATGTTCGACGGCGGCTTCGAGCACCGCGACCACCTCGGGCATCGCGAAGCGCTGCGCGACGGCGGCGCGCAGTGGATGTCCACCGGCCGTGGCGTGATCCATTCCGAGATGCCGCTGGCGCAGGAAGGCCGCCTGCACGGCTTCCAGCTGTGGGTGAACCTGCCGGCGGCGCAGAAGATGAAAGCGCCCGAGTACGCGCAGGCCGATGCCGCCGCGCTGCCGCAGCGCGAGTTGCCGGGCGGCGCGCGCGCCAAGGTCTTCGGCGGGCGCTGGCAGCTCGAGGGCGAAGAAGTCGCGAGCCCGCTGGACCGCCTTGCCGCCGGCGCGCGGGTGCTGGAGCTCGTACTGCCCGCGGGCAGCGCCACGACGCTGCCGGTGCCCCCCGCGGAGTCGGTGCTGGTCTACGTGATCGACGGCGCGCTCGCCGGCGAACAGCCGGTGCAGGCCGGACAGACGGCTATCTTCGGCGCCGGTGATGCGCTCGCGCTGCACGCAGGCCAGGCCGGCGCGCGCCTGCTGGTGCTGGCCGGCCGGCCGCTCGGCGAACCGATCGCGCACTACGGGCCGTTCGTGATGAACACCGAGGACGAGATTCGCCAGGCCATCGCGGATTACCGCGCGGGAACGCTGGCGCAATGATGACCATTCAACAAGGAGAGACAGGCATGAACGTACAACAGGCGCTGGCGGCGCGCATTTCCGCCAACAAGTTCGACACCACCCACGAGCTGGCACCCGAGGAGGTGGAGGCACTGGTCGCCGCCGCGATGGAGGCGCCCTCGGCCTACAACATCCAGCACGCGCGCTTCCTGGTGGTGCGCGACCCTGCTGCACGCGCGGCGCTGCAGCAGGTGGCCTACGGCCAGCAGAAAGTGCGCGATGCCGCGGCCACCTTCGTGGTGCTGGGCGATACGCGTGGCGCCGAGCGCCTGCCGCTGATCGCCGAGCGCTCGCGCGAGGCCGGGCTGCTCGATGCGCCCGGCGCAGCCGGTTTCGCGGCGAGCGGGCAGGGTGCCTACGAAGGCAAGCCGGCATTTGCCCGCGAGGAGGCTATCCGCTCGGCCAGCATGGCCGCGATGGCGCTGATGCTCGCGGCCACGGATCGCGGCCTCGCCAGCGGGCCGATGATCGGCTTCGACCCGGAGGCGCTGCGCCGCGAGTTCCACATCGACGAGCGTTACCTGCCGGTGATGATGATCGCCGTGGGCCGCGCGGCGCCCGGAAACTGCCGGGCGAGGTGCTGGTCGATGACGCGCGGCCGGGCCTTGCGCACGCGTTCAGCTGAAGCGGCGGACCTTTGAGATACGGTGGCGCTCAGCCGCGCGGCGCGCCGCGCAGCTCGTTGCCGCCGTCTGCCGCGAAGCTCTGCCCGGTGATCCACGAGGACTCGGGGCCGGCCAGGAAGCGTACGGCGGCTGCGATGTCCACGGGCATGCCGGTGCGTCCCAGCGGGATCAGC
>JAKJFB010000128.1:7334-7732 GCA_022705125.1 Pseudomonadota bacterium | reverse complement strand
GCATGAAGAGCAGCGCAACGTGCGGCGCATTGAAAAAGGAATAGTTCAGGGCAGCCGCTACCTTGCGCGCCGCCTCGTCATCACGAGCCACCCCGATCGCCTCGTGATAGGACTGGCCCTGCTCGAAACTGCGCTCCTTGTAGCGGCCGTAGAAGGCCCCCGTGTCGAAGGAGAAGTCCGGGGTGAAGCGGCCTGCACCGATGGCTTCGTGAAGCGCCCGGGTGAGCTGGCGCAACTTGTCGCCCGAAACGATATGCACGTTCCACGGTTGCGTGTTGGCGTTGGATGGTGCGCGCCGGGCATCCTCCAGCACCTCGTGGATGATCGCCTCCGGAACCGGCAGGGAGAGGAAACTCCTGACCGATTTTCTTGCGCGAACGGTCTCCTGGAACGAGAGC
>JAKJFB010000128.1:0-7324 GCA_022705125.1 Pseudomonadota bacterium | reverse complement strand
CGTGGTGTCGGTGTGCATCGCGTCGCCGCCTCGCAAAGCAGGTCTGTAGTCCACGTCACGTGCCCCCGTCAGCCGTTGACCATGCGCGCATGCTCGCTTTCACTCCATGGCTGGATGCCCCGGATGGTGTGTCTGCCCGTGCTGTTCTTGAGGATTGCCGCCGCCTTCTCCCGGGGGTTGAAGAACTGGCTATACCATCGTCGCCCGTGCCCGAAGGGTCCATCCGTCGGCAGCTGCAGGATTTGCAGGGCCGGCTTCTTGTTCAGCCAGACCTCGCCGTCGCGACGCAAGCCCTCGACGAGGAGGCCGGCGTAGGTGCGGCGAATCTGCTCGTCGGTGGCCGGATCGGTGTTTCCCGTGGGCGATCTGAGCATCGCGGCGGACATCACCCGGCACTCGCCATCGTTAACCGGGGTGATGCACAGCAGCTGTACGCCGTTGGCTTCGACGAACCTCGCCAGCATCAGGCCGGTTCCGTGGTAGGCGCCCACCGTGGTCATGGTTCTGAGTGCAGGTGAACGGTCCGCCCCGGATTCATGTCCGACACCGGACGAGTCACCCATGAGCACCTTGCTTTCCTCGGTCGATGAAAAGCCTTCGATCAGGGTTTCGCGCTGATGGTACAGGTGGCCATCCACCTCGTTTTCGTAGGCCTGCAGCTTTCCGGCACCGTGCAGGTACTCCAGGTGGGGGCCGTCCGACTCGTTGTCGAACACCTCGACGGGATGGTGCAGGTCGGCCACATGATCCAGGCCGTGCCAGCGCACGAATCGAGGGTCGTCCCACTCGGGAATCTCCGGCAGCGGAAAATCCGGCGCCTGGTCCTCGGGATCATGCCAGCAGAACACGATGCCCCAGCGCTCCTCCACCGGCCAGCTCTTTAGCCGCGCCTTTTCCGGAATGGGACCGTTGAAGTACGGTATGTGATCACAGCGACCGTCCGGACCAAAACGCCATGCGTGGAACGGGCAGCGAATGGAATCGCCTTCCAGGAAGGTGCCATTGAGTACCGTGGCTGAATTGCGGCACTTGCCGATGTGGGTTCCCATGTGGGGGCAGTAGGCGTCGAGCATCACCACCCGGCCGCTCTCGCCGCGGTAGAGCACCATGTCCTGGCCGAAGTAGTGGACGTTCAGCGGTGCGCGCGTGACCTGTTCGCCCTCGGCCACCGCAAACCAGCCCCGCGGGAAGGCATACTCACCAAGCTCGTACTCTGCTGACGTTGCCACCGGGACACCCCTCACATTCATGTTTTGCCGGGTCAGGGAGCGGCATGCTCGAGCGCGGGACCTGCTCTTTGCGCTGCATCACGACGAGCAACAGAATATCTATCGCGGGGGTATAGATCCAAGACAATAAATGGCGCTCAGCCATATCGAAATGATATGGCTGATACGGGATCGGTACTGTCCGGATTGGCTGGCCGTTCGCCTGATCAGGAATTCAGCAGGAACTCGATCAGCGCCTTCTGCGCGTGCAGGCGGTTCTCGGCCTCGTCCCAGATCACGGTGTCGGGCGCGTCCATCAGCTCAGCGCTGATTTCCTCGCCGCGGTGCGCGGGCAGGCAATGCAGGTAGATGGCGTCCGGCGCGGCCACGTCGAGCAGGCGACGGTCGAGCTGGTAGCTGGCAAAGGCTGCCGCGCGCTTCTCCTGCTCGGCTTCCTGGCCCATCGAGGCCCACACGTCGGTGGCGAGCAGATGCGCGCCGCGAGCGGCCGCCAGCGGATCGCGCAACACGGTCACGCGGCCGGCGTTGGCGCGCACCAGGTCCGCGCGCGGCTCGTAGCCCTCGGGGCAGGCGATGCGCAGCTCGAAGTCGAACTGCCGTGCCGCGTTGATGTAGGACTGGCACATGTTGTTGCCGTCGCCGATCCAGGCCACCTGCTTGCCACGGATGCTGCCGCGGTGCTCGACGAAGGTCTGCATGTCCGCGAGCAGCTGGCAGGGGTGGAAGTCGTCGGTCAGGCCGTTGATCACCGGAACGCGCGAATATTCGGCGAAGCGCTGCACGATCGCATGCGCGAAGGTGCGGATCATCACGATATCGACCATCGAGGACAGCACGCGCGCGGTGTCCTCCACCGGTTCGCCGCGCCCGAGCTGCGTGTCGCGCGGCGACAGGAACAGCGCGTGGCCTCCGAGTTGCGTCATGCCGGCCTCGAAGGAGACGCGGGTGCGGGTCGAGGATTTCTCGAAGATCATGCCCATCACGCGGTTCGGCGCGATCGTGCCGCGGCCGGCGCCCTGCGGGTCGGCTTTCATCGCGATGGCGCGCGCGATCACGGTCTCGAGTTCCCGCGGGTCCAGGTCCAGCAGGGTCAGGAAATGTCTGGCCGTCATGGCGCGTACTTCCGGTGAAGGGTGCGAGGGGTCAGGCGGCGCTCTGTGCGCCACCGGCCTGGGCCGCGATCAGCGCGGCCAGCGTGTCGATGATCTGGTCGACCTCGGCCGCCTGGATGACCAGCGGCGGCAGCAGGCGGATCACGTTGTCGGAGGTGACGTTGATCAGCAGGCCCTGCTCCAGCGCCGCCTGCACCAGGTGGGCGCAGGGTTCGCGCAGCTCGATGCCGACCATCAGACCGCGGCCGCGCACCTCGACCACGCCCGGGATTCCCGCCAGGCGCGCGCGCAGCCCCTGCACCAGACGCTCACCCATGCGCACGGCGTTGGCGCAGAGCTCGTCGGCGACGAGGGTGTCGAGCACGGCCTGCGCCGCGGCACAGGCGAGCGGGTTGCCGCCGAAGGTGGAGCCGTGGTTGCCGGCATGGAACACGCCGGCGGCCCTGCCGCGTGCCAGGCAGGCGCCGATCGGGACACCATTGCCGAGGCCCTTCGCGGTGGTCAGCACGTCGGGCATGATCGCGGTGTGCTGGAACGCGAACATCGCGCCCGTGCGCCCGTTGCCCGTCTGCACCTCGTCGAGCATCAACAGCCAGCCGTGCTGGTCGCACAGCGCGCGCAGCCCCTCAAGGTAGCCCTCGGGCGCCATGCGGATGCCGGACTCGCCCTGGATCGGTTCCACCAGCACCGCGACGATGCTGCTGTTGTTGCGCGCGATGATCGCGAGCTCTTCGAGTTCACCGAAACGTGCGCGCACGAAGCCGCTCACCAGCGGCTCGAAGCCCGCCTGCACCTTGCGGCTGCCGGTGGCCGAGAGCGTGGCCAGCGTGCGGCCGTGGAAGGAATTTTCCATCACGATGATGGCGGGCTTCTCGATGTTCCTGCCGTGGCCGTACATGCGCGCGATCTTGATCGCGCACTCGTTGGCCTCGGCGCCGGAGTTGCCGAAGAACACGTTGTCCATGCCGCTCAGCGCGACGAGGCGGTCGGCGAGTTCGCGCTGGCGCGTGATGCCGTAGACGTTGGAGGTGTGCAGCAGGCGCGCGGCCTGCTCCTGGATGGCGCGCGTGACCGCCGGGTGCGCATGGCCGAGCCCGCAGACCGCGATGCCCGCCAGCGCGTCGAGATAGCGCCGGCCTTCGGTGTCGTAGAGCCACACGCCCTCGCCGCGCTCGAAGCAGACCTCGAGCCGCTTGTAGGTGGGCATGATCGACGTCGGATCCATGGTGCGCCTCGTTTCCGGGTGGCCAAAACGCAAAGAGGCAGCCCTTGCTGCCCCCGTGAAAAGCGGCCGATGCTACCGGTGCGCTGCCGCGTACGCAAGGTTCGATATGCGTACAAATGCGCAGATCCGGCGCTGTATCACGAGCCGCGGGGTAATTCCCGATTGCTTTACTGGGTTATAGCGGGGGAGTCGTGTAGACTTCCGGGCCGGTTCAACTTTGCACACGAGGTGGATGCAGCACATGTCCGAGGACATCATGGAAATCATCAAGCAGCAGATCGAGGGCAACCCGATCATCCTGTACATGAAGGGCTCGCCCAACCAGCCGCAGTGCGGCTTCTCGGCGCGCGCGACACAGGTGCTGATGGCTTGCGGCGAGCGATTCGCCTACGTCGACATCCTCGCCAACCCGGAAATCCGCGCCAACCTGCCGGCCTACGGCAACTGGCCGACTTTTCCGCAGCTGTGGATCAACGGCGAACTGATCGGCGGCTCCGACATCATCGCCGAGATGTACGAGAAGGGTGAGCTGCTGCCGCTGGTCAAGGAAGCGGCGGCCAAAAACGCCTGATCCGCAGCTCCGGATTCATCCGGACGACTATCCGGCTAGCCGCTGGGATCCGCCGGCGGCCAGCCCAGTGCCTGCTGCCAGCGGTTCACGATCACGCAGAACAACTCCGCGGTCTTCTCGCAGTCGTAGCTGGCGCGGTGCGCCTTGCGCGTACTGAATTCGATGTTGGCCATCGCGCACGCCTTGGCCAGCACGGTCTGCCCGAAGGCCATGCCCGCCAGCGTCACGGTGTCGAAGGTGCTGAACGGGTGGAAGGGGTTGCGCTTGATCTGCTGGCGCTCGGCGGCGGCGAACAGGAAGCCGTGGTCGAAGAAGGCGTTGTGGCCCACGAGGATGGCGCGCTTGCAGCCGGCGGCGCGCACGGCATGGCGGATGTCCGAGAACAGGCTCCTGAGCGCCTCGCCCTCGTCGATGGCGCCGCGTTGCGGGTCGTAGGGATCGATGCCGGTGAAGTCGAGCGAGGCCTGTTCGATGTTCGCATCGGCGAAGGGCACGACGGCGTGGCTGAACGTGGGCCCGCACACCAGGTCGCCCGACTCGTTCATCTCCAGCGGCGTTGCCGCCACCTCCAGCAGCGCATCGGTGCGCGCATTGAAGCCGCCCGTCTCCACGTCCAGCACCACCGGCAGGTAGCCGCGGAATCGCGCCGCCATCAGCGTTTCGCCATTGCCCCCCGCTTCCGCTTCGAGCAGCCAGTCGTTGCGCTCGCGCTTCATCGTCAGGCCTCCGCAGCGCCGACGCGCCAGCTGATGGTTTCGCCCGCGCACATCGGGACCAGCGTGTCGTCGCCGAACGCCAGGCTCGCCGGCGCCTGCCACGACTCGCGGCGCAGCCGGATGCGCCGCGTGTTGCGTGGCAGGCCGTAGAAATCCGCGCCGTGGAGGCTCGCGAAGCCTTCCAGTCGAGCGAGCGCGCCCTCGGCCTCGAACACCGCCGCGTAGCTCTCCAGTGCGGCATGCGCGCTGTAGATGCCGGCGCAGCCGCTGGCGCACTCCTTGGTGGCGCGCGCATGGGGCGCGGAATCGGTGCCGAGGAAGAAGCGCGGCGAGCCGCCGGTGGCGGCGCGCACGAGGGCCCGCTGATGCGTGTTGCGCTTGAGCACCGGCAGGCAGAAGAAGTGCGGGCGGATCGAGCCGGCCAGCATGTGGTTGCGGTTGTAGAGCAGGTGGTGCGGCGTGATCGTGGCCGCGAGGTTCGGCGGACCCGCCTCCACGAAGGCCACGGCATCGGCCGTGGTGATGTGCTCGAAGACGACCTTCAGCGCCGGGAAATCGCCCAGCAGCGGCGCGAGCACGGTATCGATGAACACCTTCTCGCGATCGAACACATCGGTATCCGGGCTGGTGACCTCGCCGTGCACGAGCAGCGGCATGCCGAGGCGCTCCATCTCGGCCAGCACCGGGCGGCAGCGGCCGAGGTCGGTGACGCCGGCGTCGCTGTTGGTGGTGGCGCCGGCGGGGTAGAGCTTCACCGCGTGCACGCAGCCGCTGTCGCGGGCGCGGGCGATCTCGGCGGGGGGCGTGTTGTCGGTCAGGTACAGCGTCATCAGCGGCTCGAAGTCGCGGCTGACGGCAGGGTCGAGCGCCTCCAGGATGCGCGCGCGATAGGCAAGTGCCTCCGCGGTCGCGGTCACCGGGGGCTTCAGGTTCGGCATCACGATGGCGCGCCGGAACACCCGCGCGGTGGCGTTGACCGTGAGCGCGAGCGACGTGCCGTCGCGCAGGTGCAGGTGCCAGTCGTCGGGTTGCAGTATCAGGAGTTCTTGCATCGGGGCGCAGCGGTCCGGTCGGAGGCCGCGATGCTAGCGGAAAAACCGTGGCAGAGGTACCGCAGTCGCCACCACGAGGCTGCAGCGCGGGCTGTTCGCTTTATTTTTGCCGCTGGCGGCGATGGGATCGCGAAGGCGGCGCGGCTAGAATGGCCGGCCCGTTTTTCGCGCAGCCCCTTCGAGCGGAGGTTCGACATGAGTTCAGTCAAGAAAGTGGTCCTGGCCTATTCCGGCGGCCTCGATACCTCGGTGATCGTGCGCTGGCTGCAGGAGACCTACCAGTGCGAGGTGGTGACCTTCACCGCCGACATCGGCCAGGGTGAGGAAGTCGAGCCGGCGCGCGAGAAGGCCAAGCTGCTCGGCGTGAAGGAGATCCACATCGAGGACCTGCGCGAGGAATTCGCGCGCGATTACGTGTTCCCGATGTTCCGCGCCAACGCGATCTACGAGGGCGAGTACCTGCTCGGCACCTCGATCGCGCGCCCGCTGATCGCCAAGCGACTGGTGGAGATCGCCCGCGATTGCGGCGCCGATGCCATCTCCCATGGCGCCACCGGCAAGGGCAACGACCAGGTGCGCTTCGAGCTCGGCGCCTACGCCCTGATGCCGGGCGTGCGCGTGATCGCGCCGTGGCGCGAATGGGACCTCACCTCGCGCGAGACGCTGCTGAGCTATTGCGAGACGCACAACATCCCGGTCGAGATGAAGCGCGGCAAGAAATCGCCCTACTCGATGGATGCCAACCTGCTGCACATCTCCTACGAGGGCGGCGGTCTCGAGGACCCGTACTGGGAGCCGGAGGAAGACATGTGGCGCTGGTCGGTGGCGCCCGAGGCCGCACCCGACAAGCCCACCTACATCGAGCTCGGTTTCCGCGCCGGTGACGTGGTCAGCGTCGACGGCCAGGCCATGAGCCCGGCCAGCGTGATGATCCACCTGAACCAGGTGGCCGGCGCCAACGGTGTCGGCCGCCTCGACCTGGTCGAGAACCGTTACGTGGGCATGAAGTCGCGCGGCTGCTACGAGACGCCGGCCGGCACCGTGATCCTGAAGGCGCACCGTGCGATCGAGTCGCTGACGCTGGATCGCGAGGTCGCGCACCTGAAGGACGAGCTGATGCCGCGTTACGCGAGCCTGGTCTACACCGGCTACTGGTGGTCGCCCGAGCGCCACATGCTGCAGACCGCCATCGACCAGTCGCAGCAGTACGTGAACGGCACCGTGCGCCTGAAGCTCTACAAGGGCTCGGTGCAGGTCGTGGGCCGCAAGTCCGACGACAGCCTGTTCGACCCGCACATCGCGACCTTCGAGGACGACCGCGGCGCCTACGACCAGAAGGACGCCGAGGGCTTCATCCGCCTCAACGCGCTCAGGCTGCGAACGCTCGCCGCCCGCGACCAGAAGGCATGATGTGTCTGG
>JAKJFB010000127.1 GCA_022705125.1 Pseudomonadota bacterium | reverse complement strand
TCTCCGGCGTGCGGGTATCGGTGTAGGCCTGCATCGCGCGCCAGGCGAGCGCGTAATCGACCCGGTCCAGACGGGCGACCTCGAGCAGGGTGGTGTGCGCCGCTGCGATGTTCACAGCACCATGTGCACCCGGCCGGTGGCCTTCAGGTCCGCGAACAGGGACTGCAACTGCGCCGGTCCCGTGGCGACGATGGTGACGGTCAGCGACACGAAGCGGCCATTGGCGCTGGAGCGCTCGGTGGTGAGCGCCCGGTCGTAGCCACCGGCGTGGCGCTCGACGATATCCTCGACCACGGCGCGGAAATCGGCCGCGGCGTCGCCGATGATCTTGACCGGGTAGTCGCAGGGAAACTCGATGCGCGGCGCGTCGATATCACTCATGCCGCCTCCATGAACGCGCGCTTGAAGTCGTCGAAGGCCGCGATCAGCCGGCACGTGAGTGGTCCGGGGACGCCGTCGCCGACGGGGCGGCCGTCGAGCACGGTAACCGGCACGATTTCGCGCGTGGAGCTGCAGATGAACAGCTCCGCGGCCTGCGCGAGCTCCGCCAGCGCCGGCGCACGCTCCGCGACGGGCATGGCGCAGGCGCCGGCCAGCTCGATCACCACGTCGCGCGTGATGCCGCGCAGGATGCGCCGGTCCGCCGGCGCGGTGCGCAGCTCGCCGCCGAGCACCGCGAACACGTTCGAGGACGTGCCCTCGGTCAGCTCGCCGTTGCGATGCAGCAGCGCCTCGGCCGCTCCGTCATCGAGTGCGCGGCGGCGCAGCAGCAGGTTGCCGAGCAGCGAGGTCGACTTCACGTGGCAGTTGTGCCAGCGCGTATCCTCGAGCAGCGCGGCACGGATGCCCTGGCGCAGCACGGCGCGGTCCAGCGTGACCGGCTCGACCATTGCCAGCACCGTGGGCGTCAGGCCGGTGAAGTGCGCCGCGTCGCGACCCGCGTCCACGCCGCGGCTGACATGGATGTAGAGCGAGTGCTCGCCCGGCCCGGCGTCGGCCAGCAGGCGGGCAATGATGGCGTTCCAGCCGGCATCGTCGTGCGGCGGCGCGATGCCGAGCACCGCGAGGCTGGCCCGCAGCCGCTCGAAGTGCTGCGCGGGGCGGAACACGCGCCCGCCATAGACCGGGATGACTTCGTAGGCGGCATCACCGAACAGGAAGCCGCGGTCGAAGACCGAGATCTTCGCCTCGGCCGCCGCGACGAAGCGGCCGTCCAGGTAGACCGTGCCGTGCATCGCCGCGGGGATCAGGCCTGGCCGAAGAGCTTCAGGAAGAACAGCACGATCGAATCCCAGAACACGCGCAAGAAGCCGCCGCGCTCGACGCTGTCGAGCGCCGCCAGCGGCTCCTGCAGCACCGGCTCCTCGCCCAGGCTGACCGTCACGGACCCCATGACGGCCCCGGCCTCGACCGGCGCCTCGATCGCCTTGTGCGCCTCGTCGACCATGTAGGCCGCCTTGAGTTCGGCGGCGCGCCCGCGCGGCACGGTCACGTGGACATCACGCGTCACGCCCAGACGCACGCTGTCGGCCGCTCCCTTCCACACCTTCGCCGGCGGATCGCTGAGGCTCTGGCCGGCAGTCAGCACCTTGGGCGTTTCGTAGAAGCGGAAGCCGTAACCGAGCATCTTGCGGCTCTCTTCCTTGCGTGCGAGCTTGCTGGCCGTACCCAGCACCACCGCGATCAGGCGCATCCCATCGCGCTCGGCCGACGTGACCAGGCAATAGCCCGCTTCCTCGGTGTGGCCGGTCTTGATGCCGTCCACGCCGGGCTCGCCGAGCAGCTCGTTGCGGTTCATCTGGCGGATGTTGTTGAACGTGAAGTATTGCTCGCCGTAAACGGCGTAATCCTGCGGGTGATCGTAGATCATGGCCCTGGCAAGGATCGCGAGGTCACGCGCCGTGGTGTAGTGCTCGGGGTGCGGCAGCCCGTGCGAATTCGTGAAGTGCGTATTTGCGAGCCCGATCCGCTTGGCCTGCTCGTTCATCATGGCCGCGAAGGAATCCTCCCCCCCGGCGAGGTGCTCGGCGATCGCCACGGAGGCGTCGTTGCCGGAGGAGATCACCAGCCCGTAGTAGAGATCCTTCAGCGAGACGTCGGAATTGATGTCCACCCACATCAGCGAGGAGCCCGCGAACACCGGGTTCTGCGCCCAGGCGTTGTGGCTGATGCGCGCGGTGTCCTCCCACTTGACCTTGCCGGTGCGTATGGCTTCCGAGAGCACGTAGCCGGTCATCATCTTGGTCAGGCTGGCCGGCGCCATGCGCTCGTCGGCCTGGTGCTCCATGATCACCTTGCCTGATCTGGCGTCCATCAGCAGCCACGCGCGCGCGGCGATCTCGGGCGGGGCCGGGATGATCGGCACACCCGGCTGGCCGGCGGCCGGCGCGGGGGCATTGAGCGTGGGTTGTTCGGGCTGGGCCTGCGCCGGCGCGAGCGCGGCACCAAGGGCCAGAACGACGACAACAAGACGGGCAAGGACTCTGCTCACAGTGTCTCCGTGGGGTTCAAGTCTGCGGGAACGGGGACGGCGCGCTCGCGTCCCTGGTCGAAGCGGGGAGCAGTATACCACCGCGCCCCGAGGCGTTACTCGGTGACGACCTGGGCCGCGGCGATGCGGGCCGCAGCGAGGCGGCGCTGGGTGTCGTGCAGGGCCTCGGTGCTCTCCAGCGGACCGACGCGCACACGGTACCAGGGATCCGCGCCCGAGCCGCGGTGGATGAACACCTCGTGCTCCAGCAGCGAGGCCAGGGTTTGCTGCAGGCTGCGCGCACCTTCCATGCTGCGGAAGGCGCCGGCCTGCACGTAGGTCTTGCGCACCGCGGGCTGGGCCGCGGCAATCCGCGCGTCGCCGGCCGTTTCGCGGCGCTTGGCCACCCATTCCGGCGCGTTCGGATCGAGCACCTCGTACTCGATCAGCGCGGTGCCCTTGTCCGCGTAGCCCAGGCGATAGGCCGCGGCGTACGAGAGGTCCATCACGCGCCCCTCGTGGAAGGGGCCGCGGTCGTTCACGCGCACCACGATGCGCCGCCCGTTCTCGAGGTTGGTCACCCGCACGTAGCAGGGGATCGGCAGCGTCTTGTGCGCCGCAGTCATCGTGTAGACGTCGTAGGGTTCGCCGTTGGAGGTGAACTGGCCGTGGAACTTGGTGCCGTACCACGAGCCCAGTCCACGTTCCCGGTAGCCCGGGCGCACCGGTGTAATGCGATAGGTCTTGCCGAGCACCTCGTAGGGCGTCTTGTTGCCCGCCGCCGTGATCGGCTCCGGGCGCGGCACCGCATCGGGAATGGACAGCATCCCGGCACGAAACTCCGGCGTGCCGTCCTTCAGCAGCGGCACGGACGCCGGCGCCGTCCCGGCGCCCGGCCTGTCGGGCGGTGTCTCCGGCTGCGAGGCACAGCCGCCCAGACCCAGCAGGAGCGCCAGCAGTACGCCCGGCAGGATGAAATGTCGCAAGGACAGTCCTCCGCTCGTCATGGAATCGCGCACCCTTCCCCTCATGGCCGTTCATACCCCGCGCGGATGTCCTGGCTGAGCTGGTGCACGGCCATGGCATAGAGCGGACTGCGGTTGTAGCGGGTGATCACGTAGAAATTCTGCAGGCCGAGCCAGTACTCGGTCGCATCGCTGCCCTCGAGCATCATCGGCAGCACCTTCTGTTCCGCCGGCAACGACGTGGCTGCGGCCACGCCGAGCGCGGCGAGCTCGCCCGCCGCCACGGTGGGCTCGAGCCCCGGGTTCATGCGCTCCGTGGCGACCGGGCCGAGCGCGCGCGCCGGCACCACGACCTCGGCGCCGTGCTGCCAGCCGTGCCTGCTGAAATAGTTCGCGACGCTGCCGATCGCGTCGGCACGGCTGTGCCAGATGTCGGCGTGCCCGTCGCCATCGAAATCGACGGCATAGGCGCGAAAACTGCTGGGAATGAACTGCCCCATGCCCATCGCACCGGCGTAGGAGCCCTTGAGCGTCAGCGGGTCGAAGCCCTGCTCGCGCGCCATGACCAGGAACTGTTCCAGCTCGCCGGCGAAGAATTCGCCGCGCGGCGGATAATCGAAAGCCAGCGTCGCCAGCGCATCGATCACGCGATAGGAGCCCATGTTGTCGCCGTAGCGGGTTTCGACCCCGATGATCGCGACCACCACCTCCGGCGCCACACCGTAGGTCTCGGCGGCGCGGGCGAGGTCGGCGGCGTTGTCGCGCCAGAAGGCGATACCGCCATCCACGCGCGCGGGCGTGACGAAGATCTTGCGGTATTCGCCCCAGCTCAGGCGCTTCTCCGCCGGACGCGCGATCGCCTCGAGGATGCTGTCCTTGCGCTCGGCAGCGTCGAACCAGCGCCGCAGTTCCTCGCGCGCGAAGCCGTGCTCGCCAACCATGCGCGCCTCGAAGGCGGCATAGCCCGCGTGATCCGTGTAACCGGATGCCAGGGCCGGCCCGGCGAGCAGGGCAATGAAGAGGATCAGGACACGAAACAAAGCAAAACCCCTGTAGGACCCGGGATGGCGTCGCGCTGCCGGGAGCACGGTCAGCCCAGCATGCGGCGACGTTCGGTGGCGACGGACATGATGATACCGAAACCCGCGAGCAGCGATATAAGGGCTGTGCCGCCCTGGCTGATCAGCGGCAGCGGCACCCCGACCACCGGCAACAGGCCGGAAACCATGCCCATGTTCACCACAATATAGACGAAAAAGGTCAGGCTGAGACCTCCCACGGTCAGGCGCGAGAAGGTGTCCTGGGCGCGCAGGGCGATCCACAGCGCCCGCCCGATCAACGCGAGATACAGGGCCAGCAGCAGCACGACGCCGCGAAAGCCCCATTCCTCGGCGAGCACCGCGATGATGAAATCGGTGTGGCCTTCGGGCAGGAAATCGAGATGCGACTGCGTGCCCAGCAGCCAGCCCTTGCCCGCCACGCCGCCGGAACCGATCGCGGTCTTGGACTGGATGATGTTCCACCCCGCGCCCAGCTTGTCGCTCTCCGGGTCGAGCAGCGTCAGCACGCGCCGCTTCTGGTAGTCGTAGAGCACGAACTGCCACATCAGCGGCGCCGCGGTGGCAACGGCGAGCACCACCGCCATCACGTAGCGCCAGCTGAGCCCGGCCAGGAACAGCACGATGAACCCCGCCGCCGCTATCAGCACCGCGGTGCCGAGATCGGGCTGCACCAGCACCAGCGCGGTCGGCACCAGCACGATCGCGAGCGTGATGCAGACGTGCAGGAAACGCGGCGGCAGCACGGTGGCCGCGAGGAAGCCCGCCACCATCATCGGCATCACCAGCTTCATGATCTCGGACGGCTGGAATCGCGGCAGCCCGGGAATCGCGAGCCAGCGCTGCGCGCCCTTGGCCCCGATACCGACGATGTCGACCGCCAGCAGCAGCAGCACGGCCAGCAGATAAGCCCATGGCGTCCAGCGCCTGAGCGTCTGCGCGCTCAGCTGCGCCACGGCAAGCATCGCGGCAAAGCCCATGGCCATGAACCCGCCCTGGCGCAGCACCGGGTCGATCTGGCGCCCGCTCGCGCTGTACAGCACCACCAGCCCGTAGACACAGAGCGCGAACAGGATCCCGAGCAGCGGCAGGTCGATGTGCAAGCGCTCGTAGAGGGTCGGCTTGCGCCCGAAGTCGCGCGCGGACTCGGGCATCTGCCGGATGAAATCGCCGCGTGCCATCTCAGCCCTCTCGTGCCGGCGCGGCGGATTGCGGAGTGCGCTCACCGGCGGATGGGCCGGCATCACCCGACGGGGCCGCTTCCTGCGCGGGTTGCGCGGGCACGGCAGGCGCCACACCGTCCGTGGCCGGCAGCGCAGCCGCTGCCGGTGAGGCGTCCGCCGCGGCCCCCGTTGCCGGCACCGGCAGGCGCGGCAGCAGGAAGGCGTCCATCACCTTGCGCGCCACCGGCGAGGCGGCGGAGCTGCCGTGCTCGCCGTTCTCGACGATCACCGCGACCGCTATCTGCGGGTCGTCGGCCGGCGCGAATCCTATGAACAGCGCGTGGTCGCGTTGCGTCTTGCGCAGCGCCGCCGAGTTGTAGCTCGCGTTCTGCGCGATGCCCACCACCTGTGCCGTGCCGGTCTTGCCCGCGATGCGGTAGCGCAGGTCGCTGGTGTTGATGATCTTGGCAGTGCCGCGCGGGCTGTGCACCACGTTCTCCATTCCCGTCACCACCGCGTCCCAGTGGGCCGGGTCGGCGATCTCCACCGTGTGCAGCAGCTCGGGCGTGACCGGCTTGCCATCGACCTCCCGGAGCAGGTGCGGGCGGTAGTGCCTGCCGCGATTGGCGAGCGTGGCCGTCATCACCGCGAGCTGCATCGGCGTCATCAGCACGTAGCCCTGGCCGATGCCGGCGCTCAGCGTCTCGCCGGGGTACCAGGGCTGGCCCAGCGCCTTCTGCTTCCAGGCGTTCGATGGCATCACGCCCGGACGCTCGCTGGTCTGGTCGACACCGGTCGCCGAGCCCAGGCCGAACTTCACCGAGAAATCGTGCAGCCGCTCGATGCCGAGCCGATGCGCCAGGTCGTAGAAATACACGTCGCAGGATTGCGCGATGGCGAGATCCAGGTCCACCGACCAGCCATGGCCCCACTTCTTCCAGTCGCGGTACTTGCGTCCGCGCCCACCCAGCCGGTAGAAACCCGGATCGCGCACCGCGCTCTGCGGCGTGTTGACGCCGTAGTAAAGCCCGGCCAGTGCGTACATCGGTTTCACCGTGGAGCCCGGCGGATACTGCCCCTGCATGGTGCGGTTCAGCAGCGGGCGTGCCGGCGAATCGCGCAGCGCCGCATAGTCGGCGCTGCTGATGCCCGACACGAACAGGTTCGGATCGAAGCTGGGCGCGCTGGCGATCGCGATCACGCCGCCCGTGCGCGGATCGATGGCGACGACCGCGCCGAGCTCGCTGCCGAGGGCCTCGTAGGCGACGCGCTGCACCTCCAGGTCGAGCTCGAGCGTCAGGTCCTGCCCGCGCACCGGATCGGTGTGGTCCAGCACCCGCAACGCGCGTCCGCGCGCGTTGGTCTCGACGTTCTCGTAGCCGACGCTGCCGTGCAGCTCGTCCTCGTAGAACTTCTCGATACCGTTCTTGCCGATCAGGTGCGTGCCGCTGTAGTCGAGGCGGTCGATCTCCGCGAGTTCCTGCTCGTTGATGCGCCCGACGTAACCCACCGCGTGCGCGAGCAGCTCGCCATAGGGGTAATGGCGCACCAGCTCGGCCTCCACCTCGACCCCGGGCAGGCGATAACGGTTCACGGCGAGACGCGCGATCTCTTCCTCGTTCAGGTCGAACTTCAACGGCACCGCCTCGAAGGGCAGGTGGCGCGCGAGCTGCTTGCGAAAGCGCTGCTCGTCGTCTTCCGTCACCTCGATGATCGTGCGCAATTCCGCCAGCATCGCGTCGATGTCGAGCGCGCGCTCGCGCGTGACCATGATGTTGAAGATCGGCCGGTTGTCGGCGAGCAGCGTGCCATTGCGGTCGAAGATCAGGCCGCGTCGCGGCGGCACCGCGCGCGCGTGGATGCGGTTGCGATCGGACTCGGTGCGATACTTCTCGTGATCGACGATCTGCAGGTGGAAATAGCGCCCCAGCAGCACCGCGGCGAGCGCGAGCACGCCGGCGGCGGCGATCACCACGCGCTTGCTGAAGATGCGCGTCTCGGTGAGGGTGTCCTTGATCGCGAGTCGCTCGGCCATCTCGCGCTCAGCGGTGGTACGGATGGGCGCCGAGGATGCTCCACGCGCGATAGATCTGTTCCATCAGCACGATGCGCACCAGCGGATGCGGCAGCGTGAGCCGCGAGAGCGACCACTGGCTCGCCGCGCGCGCGCGACACG
>JAKJFB010000126.1 GCA_022705125.1 Pseudomonadota bacterium | reverse complement strand
GCCGTGCTGCCGTTCTCGACCGGCGTGATCGGCGAGCCGTTGCCGGTGGAGCGGGTTACCGGCGGCATGCCCGAGGCGCTGGCGGCACTGGATGCCGAGGCCTGGGAGGCAGCGGCCGAAGGCATCATGACCACCGACACGCGTCCCAAGGGTGCGAGCCGTCGCGTGCGGATCGGTACGGTCGAGGTCACGGTCAGCGGCATCGCCAAGGGCGCCGGCATGATCCGCCCGGACATGGCGACCATGCTCGGCTTCGTTGCCACGGATGCCGAGGTGGCGCAAGCGGTGCTGGAGGGGATCGTTGCGCGCGCGGTCGATGGCAGCTTCAACTGCATCACGATCGATGGCGACACCTCGACCAACGACGCCTGCGTGCTGGTGGCCACCGGCCGGGCGGGCGCGCCGGCCATCGCATCGGCCGATGACCCTGCCGCCGCCCTGCTCGAACGGGCCGTGCACGAGGTCTGCCTGGAGCTGGCGCAGGCGATCATCCGCGACGGCGAGGGCGCGACGAAATTCGTGACCGTCGCGGTGAGCGGCGGCGCCGATCACGCCGAGTGCCGTCGCGTCGCCTACGCGGTGGCCGAGTCGCCGCTGGTGAAGACCGCGCTGTTCGCGAGCGATCCGAACTGGGGGCGCATCCTGGCCGCCGTGGGGCGTGCCGGCGTGCCGGGGCTGGAGGTCGAGCGCGTGGGCATACGCCTGAACGACGTCGTCATCGTGAGCAACGGCGCGCGCGATCCCGCCTATACCGAGGCCGCCGGGCAGCGGGTCATGGCCGGGGAGGAGATCCTGATCGCGATCGATCTCGCGCGCGGTGCGGCACAGGCGACCGTGTGGACCACAGATCTGTCGCACGACTACGTGCGCATCAACGCGGAATACCGCACCTGAGCGGGCGCAGCGCAGCGTCGCCCGGGGCCGCCGGGAGCCGCACCATGCTGCGCGTGGCCGTGGGCGTCATCACCAACGCCGCCGGCGAGGTGCTGGTCGCGCGCCGCCACGAGCACCTGCACCAGGGCGGGCTGTGGGAATTCCCCGGCGGCAAGGTCGCCGCCGGCGAGAGCGTGCTGGAAGCGCTGGCGCGCGAGCTGCACGAAGAGCTGGGCATCCGCGTCGAGGACGCTGCGCCGCTGCTCAGCATCGAACACGATTATCCCGAGCGCTCGGTGCGCCTCGAGGTGTGGCATGTGCTCGCGTTCAGCGGCACGGCGCACGGGCGCGAAGGCCAGCCGCTGCGCTGGTTGCCCGTCACGGCACTCGATCCCGCCGATTTTCCCGCGGCCAATGCGCCGATCATCGAGGCAATACAGGCCGATCGGTCAGCGCGCGCGCTGATCGCGTATCAGGGCGCGCGGCGCGTGACAAGAATTGCGCGCGCCCCGGTCTCGCGTAACATGCCCGGAACACAACCAGCAGAGCGAACTGCCGCATGGCATGGGACTTCAGTACCGATCCGGACTTCGAGGCCGATCTCGGCTGGGCGCGCCGCTTCGTCGACGAAACCATTTTGCCGCTCGAACTGGCCGGCGAGGGGCTGAACCAGCGCCAGCTCGATGCGCTGTGGGCGCCGTTCAAGCAGCAGGTGAAGGAGCGCGGCCTGTGGGCGGCGCACCTGCCACCCGCGCATGGCGGCTGCGGCATGGGGCAGTTGCGCCTCGCGCTGCTGCACGAGGTGCTCGGGCGCAGCGTGCTCGCGCCCGAGATCTTCGGCTGCCAGGCACCCGATTCCGGCAACGCCGAACTGCTGGCCGCCGGCGCGAACGCCGAGCAGGCCAGGCGCTGGCTCGAGCCGCTGCTCGCCGGCCACGTGCGCAGCACCTTCGCGCTGACCGAGCCCCACAACAGCGGCTCCGATCCCACCGGCATCACCACGCGCTGCGAGCGCGAGGGCGAGGAGTGGGTGATCAACGGCCACAAGTGGTTCATCTCGAACGCCAGCGTCAGCGACTTCATGATCGTGATGGCGGTGACCGACCCCGAGGCGCCGCCGCACCGGCGTGCCGCGATGCTCGTCGTGCCGTGCCGCCATCCCGGCGTGGTGCTCGTGCGCGACGTGGGCTCGATGCACCACCCGCTCGCGGGCGACGCGCTGATGGATCGCATCGGCGGCCACACCGAGGTGCGCTTCGAGAACTGCCGCGTGCCGCTGGACCACATGATCGGCGCGCCGGGTGACGGTTTCGTGCTGGCGCAGAAGCGCCTGGGCGGCGGGCGCATCCACCACGCGATGCGCTGCATCGGGCAGGCCGATCGCGCGCTGGAGATGATGCTCGAGCGCGCCGTGTCGCGCGACACCCGGGACCGGCCACTCGCGAAGCAGCAGTTGGTGCAGGAGATGATCGCGGAATCGAGCGCGGAGCTCGAGATGGCGCGGCTTCTGGTGCTGCGCGCGGCCTGGCGCATGGACCAGCAGGGCGACTACAGCCGCGAGGCACGCCGCGAGATCGCGATGGTCAAGTTCGTGGTGCCGCGCACGCTGCTCGCGATCATCGATCGCGCGATCCAGGTGCATGGCGCGCTCGGCTACACCACCGACATGCCGCTCGAGGGGATGTACCGCGTGGCGCGCGCGCTGCGCATCGCCGACGGCGCCGACGAGGTGCACAAGCAGACGGTCGCGCGCGAGCTGACGCGCGGCATGGCGGCGGTCGCCGAGCCCAGCGAATACGTGCCGGCCCGGCGCCGGCGCGCCGGGGAGCTCTTCGGCGAGCGGGTGCGCGCGATCCGCGCCACGGTGTCCTGAGGACGAGCCATGAGCGAAGAGAAACCGCTGAAAGGAATCGAGCGCGAGCGCGTGACGCAATGGCTGGCTGAAAAGCTGCCGCGGGCGGCGCCGCCGTTTGCGTTTCGCCTGATCGCCGCCGGCGGCTCCAACCTCACGTACCGCTTCGAAGACGCGCGCGGCGGCGCGTTCATCCTGCGCCGTCCGCCGGTGGCCGGTGCACTGGCCACGGCCCACGACATGGGCCGCGAGTGGCGCATCATGCACGCGCTCGGCGCGCATGCCCCGCAGGTGCCGGTGCCCGCGATGCTGGCTTTCTGTGACGATCCCGCGGTGACCGGGGCTCCCTTTTACGTGATGGAGTTCGTCGACGGGCTGATCCTGCGCGACCGCGCCGGCGCTGCAGACATGGATGCCGCGGCCTGCCGCGCCGCGATGCGCTCGCTGGTGGCCACGCAGGCCGCCTTCCACATGCTCGATCCCGCGGCCGTTGGCCTCGGCGATCTCGGGAAGCACGAAGGCTACGTCGCGCGGCAGCTCTCACGCTGGCGGCGGCAGGTGGAGGCGTCGAAGACGCGCGACCTGCCGCTGCTGGGCCCGCTTCGACAACACCGTGCTCGGGCCGGACCACCGCGTGCGCGCGGTGCTCGACTGGGAGCTCTGCACCATCGGCGATCCGGTGGCGGACTTCTTCTGGTCGCTGATGTACTGGGCCGAACCCGGGGACGAGATCAGCTTCCTTCCCGATCCCCCCACGCGGCTACCGCAGTTCCCGCGTCGCGCCGATGTCGTGGCCTGCTACGAGGAGATCACGGGGCAGGCGCTGCCGCACGCGGCGTTCTATACCGCGTTCGGCTGGTGGAAGCAGGCCTGCATCGTGGAGGGCGTCTACGCGCGGCTGGTCAAGGGCGCCAGCGGCGGCATGAAGACGGCGCCGCCGGAGCAGGTCGCGCGCATCGTCGAGCGCTACCTAGAGCGCGCGGCGTCGGCGCTGGCCTGAGCGGCGCCCGGGAACACCGATGCCGACGCACATCCCGCGCCGCCGCGCGAGCCAGGACGAGTCCGAGATCGACCTCACGCCGATGCTCGACGTGGTCTTCATCATGCTGATTTTCTTCGTCGTGACGGCATCGTTCGTGAAGGAGGCCGGCATCCACGTCGCGCGGCCGCAGCCGCAGGTCGGGGAAGCGGGCAAGCGCAACATCCTGCTCACCGTGACCGCCGGCAACGAGATATGGCTCGGCGAGCGCCGCGTCGACGCGCGCTCGGTGCGCGCCACCATCGAGCGCCTGCACGCCGGCAATCCGGAGGCCGCGGTGCTGATCCGCGCCCACGAGGACTCCGATACCGAAGTCTTCGCGGGCATAGCGGACCAGTCGCGCGAGGCCGGCGTCTACGACGTCTCGATCAGCACGTTCGCGGACTAGCGGGGCCGCGGCGTCGCGCCCGCACTCTGGCCAAAACGTAACTTGTCACCCTGGGTGGGCGTATGGATAGTGCCGGCCATTGCCCGCAACAACCTTCGCGCGCGGCAGCGCGTCCGACCGGGAGACACCACGATGATCACGTCCTTCGACGATTACTGCATCCACCAGACCCACGAACCCGTCGCCCAGCCCTCGCAGAGCGACCGCAACTTCTACGACCGCTACTGGTTCAACGGCTTCGACACGGGCGGCGCGTTCCTGTTCGAGATCGGCTTCGGGCTGTACCCGAACCGGCGCGTGATGGATGGGCACTTCAGCGTGGTCGTGGACGGCGTGCAGCACAGCTTCCACGGGTCGCGTCGCGCGCCGGCGGACCGTGCCCAGACCGTGGTCGGGCCGCTCGCCATCGAGGTGCAGGAGCCGTTGCGCCGCGTGCGCGTGCGCCTCGTGTCGAATGAAACCGGCATCGAGTGCGACCTGCTGTTCGCCGCGCGCAGCGTGCCGGTCGAGGAACCGAAGAACCTGATGTTCGACGATGGCCGGCTGATCATGCACAACAGTCGTTTCACGCAGTTCGGCTGCTGGTCGGGCTGGTTCAAGGTCGGCGGTGTGCGCCACGAGGTGCGTGCGGAGCAGTCCCTGGGCGCGCGCGACAAGTCCTGGGGCGTGCGGCCGGTCGGGGAGCCCGAGGGCGGCGCGCCGGGCAAGTTGAACGGCGAGCCTGGCGTGTACTGGGTGTGGTCGCCGATCGATTTCGGTGACGTCGCCACGCAGTTCAATACCTTCGAGGACCGCGACGGGCATCCGACGCAGCTCGGCGCCTGCATGGTGCCGGTGTACGGTGCGCCGGAGCTGATTCCCGCCGAGGAACCCGCGCTGCAGCACATGCAGACCGCGCGGCACCGCATCCACTGGGCCAGCGGCACGCGGCGCGCAAAAGGCGCGGAAATCGTGCTCGTCGAGGCTGCGGGCGTCGAGCACCGGATCACGCTCGAGCCCGTGCTCACGTTCCAGATGAAGGGCATAGGTTACTCGCATCCCTCCTGGGGGCACGGGATCTGGAAGGGCGAGGAGGCGATCGCGGGCGAATCCTGGCGCATGGACGAGATCGACCCGCTGGACTACCCCAATATCCATGTCCACCAACTGGTGCGTGCGCGCATGGGCGAGCGCGTGGGGCTGGGTACTCTGGAGACGATCTGCTTCGGGCGTCACGCGCCGAGTGGCTTCGCGAGCTTCTTCGACGGCGCGCCCTGAGCAGAGGGGTATGCCCCGCCCGCGCGATGGCCGATAATCGGCACCATCAGCAGCGGGAGAGTGCATATGGCGATCGACAGACTGCGCGCCGACCTGGGGCGCCTGCGCGAGGAAATCGCGCGCGCGGACGCGGGTGACCGCGATGCGCTCGCGCGCCTGGAGGAGCTTGCGGGGCAGGTCCAGCGCGAACTGGACGAGGAGAATGCGGTCGGTGATCCCGCCGGCCTGGTCGACGAGCTCGAAGAGGCCATCACCGGCTTCGAGGCCCGCCATCCCAACCTGACCGCGATCGTCAACAACATGCTGGTTGCGCTCGGCAGCATGGGCGTCTGAGCCCGCCTGCCGCGCCCCGTCGTTGCCCCGTACCGGAGTCCTTCGCGTGACCGAGATGCCGTTTCGCTTCCGTCGGCTGCGCCGCACCGAGCGCCTGCGCAGCCTGGTGCGGGAGCATTCCCTCACCTCCGCGCAGCTGATCCTGCCGGTCTTCGTCGAGGAGGGCGTGGCCGCCGCGGTGCCCATTGCGAGCATGCCGGGCGTGGTGCGCCACCCCGAAGCCGCGCTCGGCGAGGTGGTGGCGCGCGCGCGCGACAGTGGCATCGGGGCGGTCATGCTGTTCGGCGTCTCGCATCGCAAGGATGCCTGCGGCAGCGACACCTGGAATCCCGACGGGCTCATGGCGCGCATGATCCGCAGCGCGAAGCAGGCCGCGCCGGACATGCTGGTCATCAGCGACAACTGCTTCTGCGAATACACCGATCACGGGCACTGCGGCGTGGTCGCCGGTGACCAGGTGCAGAACGACGCGACGCTGGAGAACCTGGTGCGCCAGGCGCTGACTGCCGCGCACGCCGGCGTCGACATGATCGCGCCCTCGGGAATGATGGACGGCATGGTCGCCGCGCTGCGCGGCGGGCTCGATTCGGCCGGCTTCGGGCAGCTGCCGATCATGTCCTACTCGACGAAGTTCGCCTCGGCGTTCTACGGCCCGTTCCGCGACGCGGTGGACAGCAGCTTCAAGGGCAGCCGCTCCAGCTACCAGCTCGACATGGCCAACGGCCGCGAGGCGCTGGCGGAATCAGTGCGCGACGAGCAGGAAGGCGCGGACATCCTGATGGTCAAGCCGGGGCTGGCCTACCTCGACGTGCTGGCGAACATCCGTGCGCACTGCGCGCGCCCGCTGGCCGTCTACCAGGTCAGTGGCGAATACGCGATGATCAAGGCCGCCGTCGCGGCCGGCGTGATGGAGGAGCGCCCGCTGGTGCTGGAAACGATGATGGCATTCCGGCGCGCCGGCGCCGACATGATCCTCAGCTACTACGCCGAGGACGTCGCGCGCTGGCTGCGCACCGGCTGACCTACGTCTCGTTCTTCCCCGACGTATCGAGGCGTTCGGCCAGGCGTTCCAGCGTCAGCTTGAGGCTGCGCTGGCGTTCGCTCATCTGCGCGAGTTCCTCGCGGATGAGCCACAGCAGCCAGGCTATGGCGAGCAGCACGATCAGGTTCAGCATGTCGTAGTCTCCCGGTTCAGGCCGTAGCCGTCTTGATGCGCGCGGACAGGAAATCGCCAATCGAGCCCACCGGCACTTCCTCGCGCTCGCCGCCGGCGCGGTGCTTGTACTCGAGCATCCCCGCGCCCAGCGAGCGCTCCCCGATCACGACGTGGTGCGGGATGCCGATCAGTTCCATGTCGGCGAACTTCACGCCCGGGCGCTCGTCGCGGTCATCGAGCAGCACGTCGATGCCGGCGGCGGCGAGTTGCGCATAGAGCCGCTCCGCGGTCTCGCGCACCAGCGCCGACTTGTGCATGTTCAGCGGCAGCAGCACCACGGTGAACGGCGCGATGGCATCCGGCCAGACGATGCCGGCCGCGTCGTGGTTCTGCTCGATCGCCGCCGCGACGATGCGCGACACGCCGATGCCATAGCAGCCCATCGTCATGGTGCGTTCCGCGCCGGCATCGTCCAGCACGCTGGCGCCTAGCGCGGCGCTGTACTTCTGCCCGAGCTTGAAGATGTGGCCGACCTCGATGCCGCGACGCACCACGATGTTGCCGTGGCCGTCGGGGCTCGGGTCGCCGTCGACCACGTTGCGCAGGTCGCAAACCTCGGCGTAGTTGCAGTCGCGCTCCCAGTTCACGCCCGTGAGGTGTTGCCCGTCCTGGTTGGCTCCGCACACGAAATCGGCGAGCGCAGCGGCGCTGCGGTCGGCGATGACGGGGATGCCGAGGTCCGCCGGGCCGATCGAGCCGGGGCGACAGCCAAGCGCCGCCGTGATCGCGGCTTCGGAGGCCAGGCACAGCGGCGAGGCCACCAGCGGGTGCGCCTCGGCCTTGACAGCGTTCAGCTGGTGATCGCCGCGCAGCGCCAGCGCCACCAGCGGCGCCGCCTCGCTCGAGCCGTTCACCACCAGTGTCTTGACCATGCGCGCCTCGGGCACGCCGAG
>JAKJFB010000125.1 GCA_022705125.1 Pseudomonadota bacterium | reverse complement strand
CGCCCGGCGTGGCGCTCGGTGCTGGCGCGGAACATCTCCAGCGTGACCGCCTTCGGTTGCGCGGCGAGATCCGCGACCACGTTGTCGAGGCTCTGGCGGCCACCGCTGGCGGCACGGATTTCGGCATCTACCTTGCGCAGCACCCCTACCGCGCGCGCGGTGGTCGCGCCCGAGGAACGCGGGGCGTCGAGCGGGCCCGCTTCGCGCGCGGCCCAGTCGGCGAGTGTGCGATGCGCCTGCTCGAAGCGCGCCGTGCTCACCGTGCCGGAGCGGTGCAGCGCCTCGAGCGAGTAGTACTCGGCCAGGCCTTCGACGATCCAGTCGGAACCCGGCGCGCTCTTGGCGCGCATCGCGACGTGCACCAGTTCGTGGATGAACGTGCTGGTGGCGTTCTCGCTGATCATCGGGCGGTCGGAGTGCACGAACAGCGAGCCCGGGCCCGACAGCGCGCCGCGCCACATCGGGTCGTCGGCACCGACGACCAGGATGCGCTCGGGGAATTCCGGGAATATCTGCTGCAGCGTCGGCAGCGTCCAGCGGAAGAAGGCCATGATGTCCATGCGCCGCAGGCCCTGGCCCGTGGGCGCGCCGACCGCGATGCGGGTGTTGCCGATCTTCTCGCGGCGCACGCCGAGGTCGCCGAGCAGCAGCCAGCCGGTGGGGCGGTCGAAATTGCCGCGCGGATCGTCGATCTTCAGCCGGCCGCCGCGATAGCGCGGATGCGCCGATTCGATCGACCAGCCCTCGGGGACGTTGAGGCGCAGTTTCGCCTGCGACTGGGTGCCGTCCTGGAAATCGATGCGCTTGACCGGCACCAGGTCCTCGGCACGGAACAGCGCCCACGTGTCGGTGATCGCGCCGTCGTAGCGCCCGGACTCGCGCTGGCTGGTGAGCAGCACCTTGTACTGGATCCAGGCGTCCTCGGCCGGCGGCTTCCACAGTACCGTGTTGGCCTCCTGCGCGATGCTGCCTTCGCCCTTGAAACCCTTGTAGCGCGCCGGGTCGATCTCGAAGCGCATCCAGCGCACCCACTCGGGGTGGCGCGTGAGGCGGATGCGCACCGTGGCCCACGGCTCGCCGGCCTTGATCCAGGCCGTGTACAGCACGCCGTACGTCGGGCGCTGCTCCGGCGCAGCCGGCTCGGCGGCCGACGATCTGGTGGCCGTCAGAGCCATGCTCGCCGCCAGCAGGCTGAAACAGATCGCGCGCAGCATCGAACTTCCTCCAGGGGATCGGGTCGAAGCGCCGCGTGCGCAGTCGCGCCACTGCGGCCCCGGGCTCACTATAGTGAGCGCCATTGCGCGCAACAATGAATTAGTCCCGCGCCGCGTTTGCACGGGCGGTTGCTGGCGGGCAGGGGCATGGGTATAGTTCGGCGCCATTTGAAATCGGCAGGGACAGCAGGAGCGCGGGCATGATCGAAGTCACGCAGCTCGGCAAGAGCTTCGGGTCACTGGGCGCGGTGCGCGGCATCGACTTCAGCGTGCGCCCCGGCGAGGTACTGGGCTTCCTCGGCCCGAACGGCGCCGGCAAGTCCACCACCATGAAGATGATCGCGGGTTACCTCGCGCCCACCACCGGCAGCGTGCGCGTATGCGGCTGCGACGTGCAGGAAGACACGCTCGCCGCGCGGCGCCTGATCGGTTATCTCCCCGAGGGCGCGCCGGCCTACGATGACATGACGGTCATCGAGTTCCTGCGCTTCATCGCCGAGGTGCGCGGCTTCGCGGGCGCTGCGCGCGAGGAGCGCGTGGGGCGCGCGCTGGAGCAGATGGATCTCGGTGCGGTGTGCCACCAGCGCATCGAGACGCTGTCGAAGGGCTTCAAGCGCCGCGTGGGGCTGGCGCAGGCGATCCTTCACGATCCGCAGGTGCTGATCCTCGACGAGCCCACCGACGGGCTCGATCCGAACCAGAAGCACCAGGTGCGCGAATTGATCCGCGGGCTGTCCGGCGAGAAGATCGTGATCATCTCCACGCACATCCTCGAGGAGGTGCACGCGGTGTGCAACCGCGCGATCGTCATCGCCGCCGGGCGCATCGTGGCCGACGGCACGCCGGCCTCGCTCGAGGCCCGCTCGCGCTACCACCGCTCGGTGCACATCCATTTCGGGGCCGACATGCGCGTCGTCGACGCCTTCGAGGCGCGCGAGGCGCTCGGCGCGCTGCCGGGCGTGGCCGAGGTGGAATCGCACGCCAACGGGCGGCGCCTGGTGGTGGTCGCGGTGCCGGGCAGCAACCCGCTGCCCTCGGTCGCGCACCTGGTGCACGACAGGGGCTGGGAAATCGACGAGCTGCACGTCGAGCGCGGGCGGCTCGACGAAGTGTTCCGGGACATCACGCGGGAGGTGGCATGAGCGCCATGACCGGCATCATCGCGCGGCGCGAGCTGGCGGCCTATTTCGCCACGCCGCTCGCCTACGTGTTCGTGCTCATCTTCCTGATGCTGGGCGGCGCGTTCACGTTCTACATCGGCGGCTTCTTCGAGCGTGGCCAGGCCGATCTCGCGCCGTTCTTCAATTTTCACCCCTGGCTCTACCTGTTCCTGGTGCCGGCGATCGCGATGCGGCTGTGGTCCGAGGAGCGCAAGAGCGGCACCATCGAACTGCTGCTGACGCTGCCGGTGACGCGCTGGCAGGCGGTGCTGGGCAAGTTCCTGGCGGCGTGGCTGTTCACCGGCCTGGCGCTGGTGCTGAGCTTCCCCTTGTGGATCACCGTGAACGTGCTCGGCAGCCCCGACAACGGCGTGATCCTGTCGAGCTACGTCGGCAGCTGGCTGATGGCCGGCAGTTTCCTCGCGATCGGTTCGTGCATGTCGGCGCTGACGCGCAACCAGGTGATCGCCTTCATCCTCACCGTGGTGGTGTGCTTCCTGTTCATCCTGAGCGGCTTTCCGCTGGTGCTCGACGCGGTGAACGCCTGGGCGCCGCGCGTGCTGGTCGACGCGATCGCCTCGATGAGCTTTCTCACCCGGTTCAACGCGATCAGCAAGGGCGTGATCGCGCTGCAGGACCTGCTGTTCTTCGTGGCGCTGGCCGCGGTGTGGCTGGCGGCGACCGCGGTGGTGATCGAAATGAAGCAGGCGGATTGAGAGCATGGCGATGAACCGCAGGATCTACCCGCGCCTGGCGCTGGCGCTGCTGGCGGTCGGCTTCGTGAGTTTCATGGCGCTGAACAACCTGCTGTTCGGCGGGCTGCGCATCGACCTCACGGAGAACCGGATGTACACGGTCTCGGAGGGAACGCGCGAGATCATCGACAGCATCGAGGAGCCGATCGACCTCTATTTCTTCTTTTCCGACAAGGCGACGCGCGACGTGGCACCGCTGCGCAGTTACGCGCGACGCGTGCGCGAGCTGCTCGAGGAGTACGCGCGGCACGCCGACGGGCGGATCCGGCTGCAGGTGATCGATCCGGTCGCGTTCTCCGAGGCCGAAGACCAGGCCGCGCAGTTCGGCCTGCAGGCGGTGCCGCTCGATGCCGGCGGCGAGCAGGTGTATTTCGGGCTCGCCGGCAGCAATGCCTGGGGCGAGCAGCAGTTGATCCCGTTCTTCCAGCCCGAGCGCGAGGAGTTCCTCGAGTACGAGCTCAGCAAGATGCTCGCGAGCCTGGTCGCGGCGAAGAAGCCGGTGGTCGGCGTGGTATCCGGGCTGCAGATCAACGGCGGCTTCGACATGATGAGCTCGCAGCCGACACCGCCCTGGGTGGTGATGGAGCAGTTGCAGCAGGGCTTCGAGGTGCGCAACCTCCCGCTCACGGGCGATGCCATCGACGAGGACGTCACCACGCTGATGGTGGTGCATCCGGCGGGCCTCCCCGACAGCATGCAGTACGCGATCGACCAGTTCGTGCTCAAGGGCGGCAAGGCGATCGTCTACGTCGATCCGTACTGCGAATCCAGCCGGGCCTCCGGCAACCCGATGCTGGAGCAGGGTGCGCCGGAGTCCGCTTCCAGCCTGCCGCGGCTGTTCAGGGCCTGGGGCGTGGACTTCGCGCCCGACAAGGTGGTCGGCGATGCCGCCACGGCGTTGCAGATCAGCGTGGCTGCCGACCAGCCGCCGGTCGCGCATCTGGGCTTCCTCGGCCTCGGGGTCGAACAGATCAGCCGCGAGGACGTGGTCACCGGCAGCCTGGAGTCGATCAACCTCGGCATGGCCGGCGCGCTCGCGCCCGCCGCGGGAGCGAGCACGCATTTCGAGCCGCTGCTGCAATCGAGCGCGCAGTCCGCGCTGCTGGAGGCGATGCAGGTGCAGATGAACCGCGATCCGGCGGTGCTGCTGAAGGGCTTCGCGCCGACGGGCGAGCGTTACACCCTGGCCGCGCGCATCGGCGGTCCGGCGAAATCCGCCTTCGACGGGCCGCAGGTCGAGGGACGCGAGCACGTCGGCGAGGCGAAGGACATCAACGTGATCGTGGTGGCCGACGCCGACCTGCTGGCTGATCGCTTCTGGGTCCAGGTGCAGGATTTCTTCGGCCAGCGCACGGCCATGGCGTGGGCCGACAACGCGGCCTTCGCGCAGAACGCGCTCGAGAACCTGAGCGGCAGCTCGGCGCTGATCGGGATCCGCAGTCGCGGGCGCTACTCGCGTCCCTTCGAGCTGGTGCAGCGGATCCGCCTCGGCGCCGATGCGAAGTACCGCGAGAGCGCCGAGCTGCTGCAACAGCGCCTGGACGAGACCGAGCAGCAGCTCGCCGAACTGCAGCGCAACCGCCAGGAGAGCAACCAGCTCGCGCTGTCGCCGCAGCAGGAGCAGGCGCTGGCGCGCTTCCAGGACGAGAAGTTGCGCATCCGCAAGCAGTTGCGCGAGGTGCGCCTGAAGCTCGACCAGGACATCGAGCGCCTGGGGATGGCGCTGAAGGTGCTGAATATCGTGGTGATGCCGCTGGTGCTGACGCTGGCGCTGTTCGGCTGGCATCGCTGGCGTGTGCGTCGGCGCCGCGCCGCCGACCGGCGCTAGCGGGAGGGAGCGAATCCGCATGCAGATGAACCAGAAGAGCCGGCTCGGCCTGGCCGCGGCGATCGTCGCCGTGATGGTGTTGCTGGTCGCCGTTTTCGGCCACCGCGAGCGTCCCGGCACGGTGGCGGGCGTCGCGTCGCCGTGGCTGCCGCAATTGCAATCGCAGCTCGGCGAGCTGCGCCGGCTGCGGCTGCAATCGAGCGCCGAGACCGTCACGCTGGCCCGTGGCGAGGCGGGCTGGGTCGTCGAGGAGCGCGCGGCTTACCCGGCGGACTTCCGCCAGCTCGAGACGCTGCTCGAGGCGCTCGCCAGCGCGCGGCTCGTGGAGCGCAAGACCGCCAGGCCCGAGTATTTCGATCGCCTCGGGCTGGTCGACATCGAGCAGCCGGCAAGCGAGGCGGTGCAGCTCGAGCTCTGGAGCGCGGGCGAGCAGCCGGTCGTGCGCGTGCTGCTCGGCAGGGCGGCCGAGGGGCGCAACGGGCGCTACGTGCGCGCGGTGTCGGAGCAGCAGACCTGGCTGATCGACACTTCGCCCGAGCCCATGACCAACCCCGCGGACTGGATCGAGCGCTCGCTGCTCGACATCGATTTCTCGCGCGTTGCCTCGGTCAGCCGCGCGCTCGGCGCAACGCCCGAGTTCAGCGCCACGCGTACCGTGGCCGGCGACGCGCCGCTCGCCCTCGCGGCGTTGCCGGCGGGCAAGGTGCCGCGCTACCAGGGCGTGTTCGACGCCGCGGCGCGCGCGATCCTGACTGCCGAACCGGAAGACGTGCGCAAGGCGGCGGAGCTCGATTTCACGGGCGCGGCCGAAACGGTGATCGGCAGTTTCGACGGGCTGAATCTCACCGTGCGGGCGATCAAGGCGAAGGACGGCAACTGGGTGGCGCTCGGCGCCGCCGCGGGCACACCGGTGCCGCGCGCGGAGGCGCCCGCATCGGAGCTGGCCAGCGACGAGGAGCTCACGCCGGAAACAGCCGGGACAGACGCGATACCTGGCGAGGCGGCCGCGCAGGCCGAGCGCCTGAACCGCCGCCTCGACGGCTGGGCCTTCAAGGTCTCGGACTACGTCTACGGCGAGCTCGTCAAGGGCCTCGCCGATTACCTGCAGGACGAGCAGCCGCCTGCCGTGGCGCCGGGTACGCCAGCACAGCCGCCAGCAGCCGGGCAGGCAGGGGAGTCGCGCGATGAATGATTCCGACATCCTCGGCTCGCGCCGGGCGATCTTCGCGTGGTTGTGGCTGCTGATCGGGATGGTGTTCGGCATGGTCGTGGTCGGCGGCGTGACGCGCCTGACCGGCTCCGGGCTCTCGATCGTCGAGTGGGCGCCGATCATGGGCACGCTCCCGCCGCTGAACCACGCGGACTGGCTCGCGGCGTTCGCGAAGTACCAGCAGTATCCGCAGTACCGCATCACGCATCCCGACATGACGCTCGGGGAATTCCAGGGCATCTTCTTCTGGGAATACGTGCACCGCCTGCTCGGGCGGCTCGTCGGCATGGTTTTCCTGCTGCCGTTTCTGTGGTTCTGGGCACGGGGCTGCCTGACGCATCGCCTGCGCGCACGCCTGCTGGTGGCGCTCGGGCTCGGCGGCCTGCAAGGCCTCATGGGCTGGCTCATGGTCAAGAGCGGGCTGGTCGATGAGCCGCGCGTGAGTCATTTCCGGCTGGCGGCGCATCTGGGGCTCGCGTTCACGATCATGGCCTACCTGTTCTGGCTGGTGCTGCAACTGCGTGGCGATGATGGCCGGGCGGCGGCGAAGGCCGCTGCGCCGCGCGTGCTCATTGCCAGCGTGGCCGCGCTGACGGTACTGCAGATCGTCTACGGTGCCTTCGTCGCCGGCCTGCGCGCGGGGCTCGTCTACAACACCTTTCCGAAGATGAACGGCCGCTGGATCGCCGAAGGCGTGATGGGGATGGATCCCGCGTGGCTCAGCCTGCTTGAGCACGACGTCACGATCCAGTTCGTGCACCGCTGGCTCGGCACGCTGCTGCTGGTGCTGGTCGCCGTACTGTGGCTGCGCGTGCGCGCCGGGCGTTTCGCGCTGCACCAGCGCGCGAGCGCCGCCGCGTTGATGGGCCTGGTGTCGCTGCAGTACGGGCTCGGCGTCTACACGCTGATCGAGCAGGTCCCGATCGTGCCGGCGGTGATGCACCAGGGCTGCGCGAGCCTCGTGCTGCTCGCGCTGGTGTGGGTGCTGCACGGTTTTCGTCGCACCACGGCGTAGAGCGCGCCGGTCAGCGGCCCGCCCTGGCGCGCAGCAGGTAGCGCAACACCCGGTCGTCGCTGACGGTCCAGCGCAGCCGTCCCCGCGCGGCGTCCCTGCCGCACAGCAGCAGGCGATCACCCATCGCCAGCGCTTCCTCGTCGCCGGGCAGCAGGCTCTTGCCCTCGCGCCGCTGCAGCAGCAGGGGCACGGCACTCAGCGGGATTTCGCGGTTGTCCGGTGCTCGCATCAGGTCGCCGACGGTGACCTTGCGGCCACGACGAATCGCCGCCGCCACGGCCGGCATGGCGGCGGCATCGATGCCGATCGACCAGGTCTCGGCAATCTCGTCACCGATGCGCTCGCGCATGCGTTCCAGCAGTCCGCGCACCCAGGCCTCGTCCTGCTGGCGCGCGAGGCGCAGGAAGTACGACAGCTGCGGGGCGCGGATGATGCGCAGCACCTCGGCGGCCACGATGTAGCCCGACAGCGTGGTGATGTCGGCGTCGACCGCACGGAACAGCGGCGTGTTGCGTCGCTCCGACTGGCGCAGGACCATGAAAAGGCGCGGATTCAGCTCGCGTGCGAGCATCGCGATCGCGAGGTTGGTGGTGTCGTTCGGTGTTGCCACGACGATGGCGTCGGCGTGCTCGATGCGCGCGCGGTGTAGCGTAGCGGCATCGATCGCGCTGCCCGTCACGTGGTCGATGGTGGC
>JAKJFB010000124.1 GCA_022705125.1 Pseudomonadota bacterium | reverse complement strand
CTGATGTAGCGGGGCCGCTCAGTCCGCGCCGCGACGCCACACGGCGGCGAGCGCGCGGAGCTTGTTCCAGGTCGAAAGGCGCTCGTCCGACACCGCGTCGAGGAAGTCCGACAGGCGCTTGGACTTGACCATCGTGTACAGCGTGAGCGCCGTCGACACGCCGAACACCAGCGCGAAGTAGGCCAGGCGCTCGGCGAGCGGCGATTCCGCCTCGGCGAGCAGGTTCATGCCCAGGAAGCCGGTGGTGATGGTGCCGATGAGGCCGAAGATCGTCACCACGGTCAGGCGCACCACGGTGTTGGCCTGGCGGCGCAGGCTGTCGGCCTCGAGGTAGCCGTTCATGTCCGCGGTGCGCTCCTTGATCTCGGCGTACAGCGCGTCGGTGCCCAGATGCGCGCTGGTCATGCGGAACAGCGCGCGTGTCTGCGCCTGCTCGGCGATGTCGTGGAACCAGTAGCGATGCGTGAAGCGCAGGAAGCCCTCGAAGCTGGCGCGGATCGCGCGCTTGAAGCGCCGCACGCTCTCCGGGTCGGTGACGTGCAGGCGCTTGAGCGCCTCGACCAGGCGCTCGGAGAACATCAGCAGCGCCGACTTCTGGAAGTGCGCGATCAGGAACAGCAGGAAGTGCTGGTGGCGGAACTGCGCCAGCACGCCGCGCTCGCGGTCGGTGAAATAGGCCGACTTCGCATCGCCCACCACCACCAGCGCGTGGCCGCTGCACAGGTAGCGGGTCCAGGGCGCTGCGCCGCTCGCGGACCAGAAGCGGTCGTAGCAGTGGCGGCGCTCGAAGTCGTCCAGATGCGGTTCGGCGTAGGGCAGGGCGTTGCCGCCGCCCTCGCGTTCGGCTTGTGCCGTGTGCGGTCCCGCGCCGGTCACCAGGCCGAGGCGGACGAAATCCTTGCGCGTCAGCGCCTGCGGGTCGTCGAGGGCGAGATAGGCCGTCAGCGGCATGCGGTGATACTCGATCTGGCGATAGCGCAGCGTGCCGGGCTGGGCCGAGTAGGCGCTCGCCAGCGGCTGCATCAGCCAGGCCCAGTGCGCGGCGATGCGCGGTGCGCGATGGCGGCTGACGTGGGTCAGGAAGGCCTCGCGCTCGTGCGCGTCGGTGCGCGCCAGCACCGACCCGTCGCGCCCGATCAGCTCGGCGACGGCGAGGCTGTGCAGCGCGCGGCCGTGCTCGTCCCAGCCCGACGGGTAGGCGCGGCCGATGCGATACATCAGCTCCTGCACCGCGGACAAGGGCAGGTCGCCGCCGGCGACCTCGACGTTGAGGATCACCACATCGACGTCGAAGAAGAAATACAGATGCACATGGACGACGTCGAGCGTCACCGGCGCGTCGCCGTCGCGTGCGGCCACGCGCAGTTTCGCGATATCGCGGCGACGGAACACGCGCATCGCCGGCCCCGCGTCCGCCGAGTCGCCGCGCTGCGCACGGCCCTCGCCGTAGAGGAACTGCTGCACGTAGGGCAGGAAGGTCACGAACTCGTTGTAGTGCCGCTCCTGGAAGACGCTGCCTTCAACCTCCAGGTCGTGCTCGACCTCGCGCCACGGCGAGGCCTCGCCCAGGTCGCGCAGCACCTGCCACGGCCGCTGCTGCGGCCCCAGCGCGCCCGTCGCGGTCAGCAGCCGCAGCGGCCACAGCAGGGCGAGGCGGAAATGCTTCACCGTCGGCTCGGCAGCGTGCTCGGCCATGACCTGTCTCCCTTCGCTTCGCGGGTTCTCGTGCGGGCAGTGTAGCGACAGGCGAGGGCAGGCGGGCTGCGAGCGTGCCAGGGGGCGGTGGCGGGCAGCGCCGGATGGGTCTCGACTGGGCACATGCTTACGCAGTCCGTGTATTTGCAGCGGATGCAGGCTTCGGTAAGGACGTGGGCCATGGCCGTTCCTCCTTGAAGAGTCAACCTGTATGAATCTATTGTTGCTAGCATGGAGCCGACAACGACTCCTCTGCACGCCCTGCCGATGAACATCACGCAACACACCGATTACGCGCTCCGGGTACTCATGTAGCTCGGGGCCATCCCCGAGCGGCGCATCACCATCAAGGAGGTCGCCGAGCGTTTCGACATCTCGCGCAGCCACCTCATGAAGATCGTCACCGAACTGGTGGCGAAGGGCTTCGTCGACGGCGCACGCGGCAAGGGAGGGGGTTTGAGGCTCGCGCGTGCAAGCAGCGAGATCGGTCTCGGCAACGTGGTCCGCCAGCTCGAACCGAGCCTCGCGCTCGTCGAGTGCTTCGGAACGCAGTCGCACTGCCTGCTGGATCCGGCGTGCCGGCTCAAGGGCGCGCTGGACGGTGCCCTGCAGGCCTTCCTGGCTGCACTCGACCGCGTTTCGCTTGCCGACCTCGTCGGCAGCGACGCACGGCTGCACGAGGCACTCGGCCTGCAAGCGGCGGCGCGCGCCATCGCGCCGATCACGATCGTGCGCCCGCCCGCCGGCCGGGAGCGGCGATAGTCGGGGCGCGCTGCGCCACCGGATGACGGTCTGCCTGTGCTTCGTGGCCGCGCAAAGCTGCGGGCGGGTTCTCCGCGCGCTGGTCGCAACGTATTCGCTGCCGGGGGGCGGGCCATGCTAGTTTATATCATGTTGTGATATAAATTCCTCGAGCCGCCCAAACACGCCAGCAGAGATCGATCATGTCTTCCCTCCATCTGCCGCCCATGCTGTGGTCCTCGGACGCCGCCTGGACCGAACTCTCCCGCCGCCCGCCCTCGCTGGCCACCCTGGTCTTCGGGGTCGCCCTGCCGGCCGCCATGTTGCCCCCCGCGATGTTGTCCCATGCGACCGATGTCGGATCGGCCCACTATCTGCCCGCCCTCTCCGCTTCCGCCTGGCAGTTCGTGGAGTTCGCGCTGTTCGCCGCGCAGCTCGTCGGCTTCCTGATGATCCGCTGGCTGATCGGCGCCGTCGCGGCGACCCATGGGGTGCGGGCGAGCGCACGCGACGCTTGTCTGCTCGCGACGGTATCCCTGCTCCCGCTCTGGCTATCGTCGTTCGCGCTCCTGCAGGACGGGACGCTCGCCGTCCTGGTACTGCCGGTGCTGGCGATCGGCGCTTCGGTCGCGCTGCTGAAGCGGGGTGTCCGCTGCATGCTCGGGGTTCGTGAAGAGATCGTGGCCCTGGAGATCGGCATCGTCGCGATCCACTGCGGTGTGCTGGCCTGGGCCGCAACGATGGCGGTGTTCCTCGTCCCGGGCCTCCCGGTGCTTTGACGCGGAAAGAACGCGGTCCGGCCCCCGGGGCGAATGGCGCGCTCCCGCCCTGCCTTTTCAGGATGAACGCTGCAGCAAGGCCAGGCGGATCCGTTCGATGGCGTGCGAGGGGCTCAGTCCCTTCGGGCAGACCTCGGTGCAGTTCATGATCGTGCGGCAGCGGTAGAGGCGATAGACGTCGTCGAGGAAGTCCAGCCGCTCGGCGGAGGCGGTGTCGCGGCTGTCGGCGATGAAGCGATAGGCCTGCAGCAGGCCCGACGGCCCGATGAACTTGTCCGGATTCCACCAGTAGGACGGGCAGAACGCGCTGCAGCAGGCGCACAGGATGCATTCGTACAGGCCGTCCAGGCGCTCGCGCTCGGGCGGGGTCTGCAGCCGCTCGCGCTCGGGCAGGGGCTCGTCGTTGATCAGCCAGGGCCGGATCGAGTGGTAGTGGGCGAAGAACTGCGTCATGTCTACGACGAGGTCGCGGATTACCGGAAAGCCGGGTAGCGGGCGCAGCACGATCGGCTCCTTCAGCCCGTCGAGCGCGGTCAGGCAGGCGAGGCCGTTGCGGCCGTTGATGTTCATCGCGTCCGAGCCGCACACTCCCTCGCGGCACGAGCGCCGGAACGACAGGCTGTCGTCCTGCACGCGCAGCCTCATCAGCAGGTCGAGCAGCTTCTTGTCGCCCGCCTCCGGCTGCACATCGTAGGCCTGCATCCGCGGCGGATCGCCGCGCTCCGGGTCGTAGCGATAGATGTTCAGTCTCATGTCCGCCCCTGCGCCGCTCAGGCGGCGAGCGCCACCATGGCCAGGCTCAGCAGCACGCGTGCCAGCACGCCGAGCAGCACGACCGTGATCAGGCCCAGCACCGCCAGCCGCAGTCCGCGCGGCTGGAGGTAGTCGAGCACGATGTCGCGCATGCCTACCCAGGCGTGCGCGCACAAGGCGCCGAACAGCAGCGCGATCAGCGGCCCCCCCAGCGCGCCGCCGGCCAAGGCGCGCCACGCGGAGAAATCGAGCGGCGACGCGAAAGGCAGCGCGAGCATGGCGAGCAGGATCAGCACCAGCAACAGCAAGGCGCTGAGGCGTTGCACCACCCATGCCCGTTGCCCTGTGAACAACCTCATGACAGCCCCCACACGAGAAGGAGCAGGGCCAGCGCGGGCGCGGCGACCAGGATGAGGCGTGCGCTGGCGCGCGCACGCTCGAGCTCGCTGCCGATGCCGACGTCCATCAACAGGTGGCGGATCCCGGCCAGCACGTGATGCGCGAGCGCCCACGCCAGCACACCGGCCACCACGAGCGAGAGCGGCGACGAGAGCAGACCGCGCACCGAGGCGAAATCCGCTTCGCTGCGCAGCGAGGCGTGGAGCAGCGCCGCGAGGACGGGCAGGGCGATGAACAGCAAGACCCCCGACACCCGGTGCGCAATCGAGGCGATCGCACCGATCGGAAAGCGGATCTGTGCCAGATTCAGGAATACCGGCAAGCGATGAGGCGGCTTGTCCATGCGGGCTCTTGGGCAGTACGAGCCCGCCGGCGGCGCCGGAGCGGCTCGTACCGGAACCATAGACCAAAGCCCGGCGCAGCGCAGGCGTGATGCGTGCTGAAGCAAGGGGTGCCGGGCCCGGCGGAATCCGACGCCGCGATCGTGCTCGGGCGTTCGTCCGCGTCTCAAGCGGATCGCGGCTTCGTTGCGGCCGCGATGTCGTCGCGCCAGAGCCAGATGGCGGTCATCGCCAGCAGGAGGCCGGCGGTCGCGCTCGCCAGGCCCAGCGCGTCGAGGCCGGCAATGCGCGTATCGCCGACCAGGCGCACGAGCAGCGGACCGGCGATCTGTCCGGCAGCGAAGCCGGTGGTCATGCGGGCCAGCAGCGCCGTCGGGTTCGCGGGCGCGCGTTCGCGCGCCAGCTGAAGGCCTGCCATGGTGGTCACCATGAAGGTGCCGCCGACCAGCACCGCCGAGGCGGCCAGTACCCACAATGCCGGCTGCAGCAACGGCAGCAGGGTGCCTGCCGCCATCACCCCCTGGGCGATCGCCCACACCTTCCTGCGCGGCCAGCCGTGCAGACGGTGCGCGGCGAAGGCCACGGACAGCGCCGCCGCCGCGCCGAAGATCGGCCAGGTGAGCCCGAACACGAGCGGGTCGGACACCAGCTGCCGCGCCATGGTGGGCAGGAAGGTCGCGGGAATGATGTAGCCGAAGCCGAACGCGCTGTAGCACAGCACGATGCCCAGGTTCCCGCTCGCGACCGCCGGCGGTGGGGGCTTCGGCGCGTCGGGCGTGCCGGCAGGGCTCGCTGCGGCGGATTGCCCGCGCAGACGCCACATGACATGGACGGCGCCGACGACGGCGAGCAGCCCGAGCTCCACCCACAGCACCGCGGCCGCCTGTGCGCCGCCCAGCCAGGTCAGTACACCCGTGGCCGCGATGCCCACGCCCACCCCGGTGTAGATCCATCCGCCCAGCGAGGTCGAACTCCGCCGCGCCAGTTCGGGCAGGCACCAACTGCTGGCGCACACGAGCACCCAGGCGCTGAAGACGCCCGCGCTCGCCCGCAGGGCCAAGCCGAGCCACGGCAAGGCGGCGTTACCCCAAGCCATCGCCAGGGTGGTCGCGGCGACGCCGAGCAACCCGACCTGCAAGCCCAGCCGGGGACTGCGCGCGAACCACGAGGCGCTGATCGCACCGAGCAGGTAGCCGACGTAGTTCGCCGTCGCCCATTCCGTCCCGGTGACGGTATTCAGGCTGCCATCGCGCACCATGAGCGGCATCAGCGGCGTAAATGCGAAGCGACCGATGCCCATCGCGATGGCCAGCGCAAGGAGGCCGATGAAGACGATGGCGCCCGGCGACAGAGACGACGGAGGATTTTTTTCCATGGCGGGATTAGACGCTCGTCGGATAGAATCGAATAGTGAATTTTTAAGAAATAACGTTCTCGATATGAGAAGGATCAGCCTGGAAGACCTGCACATCTTCCGATGTGTGGCGGTGGAAGGCGGTGTGCTGCGTGCGGCGGACCGGCTCAATCGGGTGCCTTCCAACGTCACGACCCGCATCAAGCAGTTCGAGTCCCGACTGGGTACGCAACTCTTTCGGCGGCAAGGACGGAACGTGGTGCTCACCGATGCGGGTCATCGCCTGCTCGGGCACGCCGAGCGCCTGTTGCGGCTGGCCGACGAAGCCGAGGAGGACCTCTGCAGCGGGGTAGTCGCGGGCTCGCTGCGCCTGGGCTCGCTGGAGAGTGCGGCCAGCGTGCGCCTGCCGCCCATCCTCTCGCGGTACCACGCCGCGCATCCCCGAACGCACGTGGAGCTGCAGACCGGAACGACCGCGGCGCTGCTGCGGCGACTCGACAATCACCAGATCGACGCCGCCTTCGTCTCCGAACCCTTCGACAAGGGAAGCCTCTCGGCCGTGGCCGTCTTCGCGGAAGAGCTGGTCCTCATCACCGCGCGAGGCGGCCCCCGCATCGGCGGTGCGCAGGATCTCGCCGACCAGACGGTCGTCGCCTTCCCGCATGGCTGCTCATACCGGCGCCTGCTGGTCGACTGGTTCGCCGCGGCCGGCGTCACCCCGCGCCGGTTCCTCGACCTCGGCTCCTACCATGCTATCGTGGCCTGCGTCGCGGCCGGAACCGGCGTCGCCATCATGCCGGCGAGCGTCCTCGACAATGCCGTCATGGGCGATTCGATCCAACGCCACGAACTGCCGGAGGCGATGCGGACGAACCGGACGAACCTGGTCTGGGCGGGCGAGCCCGGCGGGCCACTGAGCGCGCTGCTGGAGCTGCTGCGGGTCGGCGCCCAGGCTGGTGCCTGCGGGCGCCATGGTCGAACAAGCAAGTCGATGCCTTGAGGCCCGCCCGGCATCCCCGCCGACGTCGACCTCCGCGAGAGGCCGCGCCAGGGCCTCGGCCGCAACGAGCTCGCCATCGGCGACCGGGTTGGCTTCGTCGGCCGCGACCACCAGGAGCGCAGCGGCTGCGTCATCCGCCTTAACGACAAGACCGTCACCCTCGATTGCGCGGGGCAGCAATGGCGCGTGGCGTACAGCCTGCCCTACCGCGTGGTCGATGCCGACCCGGTGATGATGGACGGGGTCGAGATCCTCGGGCCGGCAAGGTAGCGGCGGGGGTGTCGACGAGGGAAGTGATCGCGCCGCCGGTGCCCTCGACGGCGAATGCGGGCGGATAGGAACACGGATACGGGAGGATGAATCGACGATGAAGCTGATCGAAACATTGCAGGACGAACACGTGCTGATCGATCAGGTGCTCGGATCGTTTCGCGCGTTCGTAGACGGATTCATCGATGGCACCGCGGACCCGGACGACGGCGGACGCTTCGCCGCGTTTTTCACCGAGTTCGCCGGCCATTTCCATCACGATCGCGAGGAGCGGGTGTTCCTCAATGCGCTCGTCACCGACGCGGAACTCCCGGGCGACCGCGGACCGGTGTACGCCGTGCTGCACGAGCACGCCGAGATGGCGGCGTGGCTGTGCGAGATGCTGCCGATTCTCGAACAGCGGCCGCCGTCCGAGGACGACCGTGTTCGGCTGCGCGCGCTGGCAACTCGCTACTCGCACGCGCTCTGGCGTCATATCGACGCGGAGAATTCCGTCCTCTACCCGGAGGGCGTCAAGCGGCTTCGTCGCAGCGGCGTTGCCGAATTGCCGGATCGGCCGATGAGCGAGGCAGAGGCGGCCGCGCGTGAGGG
>JAKJFB010000123.1:246-7925 GCA_022705125.1 Pseudomonadota bacterium | reverse complement strand
GCTCAGCTTCGAGAAGGGCTACTGGCACGATCCGCCCGCGGACGCGGTGTTCCTGCACCGCAAGGTGGGCGGCGTCTTCCTGCTGGCGGCGCGGCTCAGGGCGCGCGCTGACCTCGGGCGACTCATCGAATCACATATCTGAGAGGGAGCAACATGGCGCGCACGAGGCGGGGTCCGAACGGCAGCGGGATGCGGGTGCTGGTCACCGGCGGCACCGGTTTCGTGGGTTTCCATACGGTGAAGGCCCTGCACGAGGCCGGGCACCAGGTGCGGTTGCTGGTGCGCAGCCCGGACAAGATGCGCCGCGTGCTGGGCCCGTTCGGGCTGGACACGCTCGATCACGTGCAGGGCGACATTGCCGAGGAGAAATCCGTGGCGCGCGCGCTGACCGGCGTCGATGCGGTGGTGCACGCGGCGGCCAGCGTGAACATCCATGCCAGCGATGCGCTGGAGACCATTCGCACCAACCGCCGCGGCACCGAGCTGGTGATCGGCGGCGCGGTGCAGCGCGGCATCCAGCGCATCGTGCAGGTCTCGAGCAGCACCGCGCTGTTCAACCCCGGCCTGGACGTGGTCGACGAGAATTCGCCGCTGGGCACCCAGGGGGTGGGCTACGGGCGCTCGAAGATCGAAGCGGATCTCTACGTGCGCGGGCTGCAGCAGCACGGCGCCGGGGTCTACACCACGTATCCGGGCAGCATCATGGGGCCGGACGATCCGGGGCTCAGCGAGGCCATGGTCGGCCTGCGCACCACGCTCGACGATGTCTGCATCATCACTTCCGCGGGCATCCAGATCATCGACGTGCGCGACCTCGCGCTGGCGCACCTGAGACTCATCGAGCGCGGCGGGCCGCCCGCGCGCTACGCGATGGGCGGGCAGTTCTTCCGCTGGGCGGAGTTCGCCGACATCCTCGAGTCACTGGTCGGCGCGCCGCTGCGTCGCGTGCGCGTGCCCGCGCGAGCGTTGCAGCTGCTGGGGCGTGCAGGAGACATCGTGCACCGCTTGCGCCCCTTCGATCTGCCGATCACCTACGAGGCGATCTGGTACGCCACCGAGTGGACGCCCTCGGACGATTCGCTGGTGCAGAAGGAGCTCGGCATCGCCTACCGCGACATCCGCGAGACGCTGGGCGACTCGATCCTGTGGCTCGCCGCCAAGGGTCACCTGAAGCACCTGGAATATGCCGACCACATCCGCCGCGAGCGAGCGCGCGCGAAACCTCCGCGCGCGGCGGGCAGGAAGGCGGCGCCGAAGAAGGCGCCGCGGCGCAACGTCACGCGACCTTGACCTCCACCTTGCGCGGGCGCACCTCGGCGCGTTTCGGGATGTGCAGCGTGAGCACGCCATCCTTGAGCTTCGCCGCGATGGCGTCGGGGTCTAGCTCGCTGCTCAGCGCGAAACTGCGCCGGTAGAGCTTGCTGCGAACCTCGGCGTGCAGCGCCTGCATGCCCTCGGGCATCGCGATGTCCGCCTTGCCCTCGATCAGCAGCGTGTCCTTGTCGACCTGCACGCTCAGTCGCTCGCTGCAGACTCCCGGCAGGTCCGCGATCAGCGTGATGCCGTGGGCGTCCTCGAACACCTCGACACGCGGGCGCAGCGCGCTCTCGGGCACGGTGGACGGGTTCGCGCCGCGCGTTTCCTTGACTGCCTTGCTATCGCTCATGACGGTTACCTCCTCTGGCCTCAACCGACGGGAATCTGGCGCGGGCGCACGGCGGCGCGACGCTGGATGACGAGGTGCAGCACCCCGTCCGTATAGGTGGCCTGCACGCGCTCGGGATCCACGTCCTCGGGCAGCGTGACGGCGCGGCGGAACTCGCCGTCGAAGCGCTCGCGCAGGTACCACGTGCAGTTCGGACGGGGCTCGGCCTTGCGCGCGCCGCCGATGCTCAGCACGTTCTGCTGGATCGAAACGTCGAACTGCCCGGCCTCGAAGCCCGGTGCGTAGGCGTAGACGTGCACCTCCTCGGGCGTAGCCCCGATATTGATTGCCGGAAAGGCGCCGGCGCGCCCGCTGCGGATACCCGCCTGCGGCCAGGCGCCGAAGAGCTGGTCCATTTCGCGCTGCAGCCGGTCGAACTCGTCGAACAGGCCGCGGTCGCCGTTTGTCAGGTACGTGAACATTGATCTACCTCCGACTTTGTCCAGGGTTGGATCACGCGCTGGCGCGGCGGGAGCCGTGCGGCGCGTGTCTCAGCAGATGGAGCCGGGCGCGGAGGATTTCAAGTGGGGCGGCGCTTCAGGTATCGCGCTGCGTCAGCCGCAGCAGGCTGTGGCCCAGTTGTTGCGCCAGGCGGCGGAACGCGGCGAAGTCCTCCTCGCCGATCGCTCGCCCCGAAGGGCTGCGGTCGGCATAGAGCACGCCGATGGCGCGGCTGCCGACCGCGATGGGCGCGAGCACGAAGTCGTGCCCCTGGGCGAAGCGCCGCAGCTCGCGCGGCACCAGGCCGTGCAGCGTGCCGGGCAGAGCGGCGTCGAAATGAAAATGCGCGAGGCCGCTCACGCACTCGCGGAAGATGTTCCTGCCGGTCGGCACCTCGAAGCGAAACAACGTGCTCCATTCCCTGCCGCCGTTGCCCCGCCACAGCCGCGTCTGCAATGCGCCGCGGTCGGGACTGAGCAGCGCGGCGATCGTGCGGTCCATGCCGATACCCTCCTGCACACCGTCCATCGCCACCTGCAGCACGGCGTTGATGTCGGCGCCGCCTTCGGCGCACGCCGCGAGCTCCTCGAGCGCCTGCGCCTGCCGGGTGGCGTCGGGGCGTCCGCGCGGCGCTGCCGCCGTCGCGGGCGCACTCGTGGCGGGCGCCGGCGGCGCGGTGCCGGCGCAGCCGATCATGCGTTGCGCCAGCACGCCCGCGCCGAAGCAGGTCGCGAGCTCCTGCGCCTGCCGGGCGCAGTCGCGCACACGGTGCGCGGCGTCCTCCTCGGTGAGGTTCATCAGGATGGCGATTTGCCGGAACAGCGGCTCGAGGTTGCGGGGTCGCAAGCCGTCGGCGGCGATCCGCCCGGCCAGCTCAACGCCCAGGTGCAGCGCACGTGCGGCGCGCTCCTCGCCGTCCGCGCCGGCGGGGTACATGGCGTCGGCCAGTCCCCAGGAGCGCAGCAGCGCGGCGCTCAGCGCGGCGAAGGAGCCGCCCACCACGTCGTGGATTGCCGCCGTGTGCGCGCCATCGCGGGCCGACAGGGTCGCATGCAGTGCCGCCACCTCCGGGTCCGGCAGGCTCCAGAAGGCGCTCTCGCCGATCCCGCCGAGCACCGCCGCGAGGAACACTTCCTCGCGGGTACGCTCGGCGGCGCCACCCATCATCATGCGCGCCTGCGTCGCCGCGTGCAGGGTGATGGCGATGCGGTCCAGCAGGCGACCGGCGACGTCGGGCGCGAGCCCTCCGGCTCCGATCAGGGTATCGAGCAGGCGGCTGGTGATGCAGATGCTGCGCACGGTATCGAAGCCGAGCAGGGTGGCAGCGCGCGCAACGGTGGTCACCGCCTCGGCGCTGACCGCGTAGGCCGGACTGTTGGCAATCTTCAGCAGCCGGGCAGACAGCGCGGCGTCGCGCAGCACGACCTCTGACAACTGCGCGAAGGAGCTGCGCTGGTCGCCAACGACGCGCTGCAATTCCCGCACGGTTGCGCCCAGCGTCCCCAGCGCGCTGCGGTTGATCCTGGCCACCCAGCCGGCGATCCGCTCCTCGTCCATCGTGAATGGGTCCTGCCGCGTTCCTTACGCGAAGTGTAGCCGTCGCGCCGGCGCCACAAAGCCGTGGCTCGGCATTCATGCGGACAATTGCCATGCGCACCCACGCAAGGGAATTGCCCGCACGAATGCGGACCTACGCTTTTTTCACGAACTCCGACTTGAGGCCCATCGCACCGATGCCCTCGATCCTGCAGTCGATGTCGTGGTCGCCGTCCACCAGGCGGATGTTTCTCACCTTGGTGCCGACCTTGACGACCGAGGAGGAGCCCTTGACCTTGAGGTCCTTGATCACGGTGACGGTATCGCCGTCGGCGAGCACGTTGCCGTGGGCATCGCGCACCACGCGCGATTCCTCTGCGCTCGGCGCGGCCTCGCGCGGCCACTCGTGCGCGCACTCGGGGCAGATGTACAGCGCCCCGTCTTCATAGGTGTATTCCGAACTGCACTGGGGACACTTGGGCAGACTGCTCATGGGGGGGCTCCGGGAAGTGAATGGGTGCGAAGCTAGGCCGTGTCGGGAGGACGTTCGGCTGAAGCCGAACCTACGCGGAATCTGCACGCATTTTCCCGCGCCCGCGTGATAGCCTGTTAGGGAAAATTCCCGGACCAGGAGAGGAACCGAAATGGGATCGAAAGTGGCGTTCATCACCGGCGCGAGCCGCGGCATCGGCAAGGCCTCGGCCATCGCGCTGGCGCAAAAGGGCTTCGACGTCGTGGTCACGGCGCGCACGCTGGAGGAGGGGGAAGCCTGGGAGCACGGCTCGCGCGATTCCGAGGTGAAGCCGATGCCCGGCAGCCTGCGCGCCACCGCCGCCGAGATCGAGAATCTGGGCCGGCGCGCGTTGCCGATACGTCTGGACCTGCTCGATCTCGCCTCCATCGACGCCGCGGTCGAGCGCGTCTATGCCGAGTGGGGCCGCATCGACCTGCTGGTCAACAACGGCATCTACCAGGGGCCGGGCATCATGTCGCCGGTGGACGAACTGACCCAGCAGCACCTGCACGACATCTTCCGCGGCAACGTGTTCGCCAACGTGCACACGATCCAGCGCGTGCTGCCGCGCATGCTCGCGCAGGGAGAGGGCTGCATCATCAACGTGGTGTCGGAATCGGGGATGATCGATCCGCCGGCAGCGGCGGGCAAGGGCGGCTGGGGCTTTGCCTACGGCGCTTCCAAGGCGGCGCTGATCCGCATGGCCGGCGTGCTCAAGGTGGAATATGCGGACACGCCGCTCAATTTCTTCAACATGGAACCCGGGCTGGTCATGACCGAGGCGATGGACATGCGCCCCGACCGCGAGGATTTCATCAATTTCTACGGCGGCGCGCCGATGAAGGTGCCGGCGGCGGTCGTCGCGTGGCTGGCGACGGCGCCGCAGGCGCGCGAGCTGAACGGCCAGACCATCATGGCGCAGCGCCACTGCCTGAAGCTGAACCTGGTGCCGGAGTGGCAGCCGGCGCGACGAAGCAAATCTTGATGCCGGTCATGGCGCGGGCATCCGCCGGCGCGAAAGAATCCGGCGCAGGGGCGTTCAGCCCGCAAACAAGCAATCGAAAGAGACGGAGTCATCCCAGATGTCTGGTGCGCGCTACCTCGTGATCGTCGACCCGGCGGCAACCGGGCATCCTGCCTTCGACCGGGCACTGCTCGCGGCTCGCGATTCGCGCGGGCACATCCACCTCTTCGGTTTCTCGAGCCACCCTCCGCTTGCGGCCAACGGTGAGTCCTCGAGCGATGCGCAGGAGCGCTATCGATCGGAGGCTCTGGCCACGCTCGGTGAGCTCGCCGCCCATGCCGAAGCGCAGGGCATCGGCGTGAGCATGGAGCTGGGCTCCTCGGCCGACGTGCGACAGGAGATGGTGCAGGCCGCGGCGCGCTCGCGTGCCGACATGGTGTTCAAGTACTCGAGCGAAAGGACCCTGGCACACCGCGACCCCGGCGACTGGTTGCTGATGCGCCTGGCGCCGTGTCCGGTGCTGATGGTGAAGAACGTGCGTGACTGGAGCAGCAGGCGCGTGCTCGGGGCGGTGAATTTCGGCTCCCACGACCTGGCGCACATCAAGCTGAACAACCAGATCATCGGGGAGGCGCAGCGCTTTGCGCACGACTTCGGTTCGGAAGCGCATTTCGTGAACGCCTACGCGGACCAGAACCGCGCACCGGATCGCATCGAGCTGGCGCGCGTCTGCGGTGTCGCGCCCGAGCGCATGCACACGGTTCAGGGCGCGGCGGCCAGCGTCATTCGCGACACCGCCGAGCGCATCGGCGCCGACCTCATCCTGATCGGCACCGTGGCGCGCAGCGGCCTGATGGGTACGGTGGTGGGCAACACCGCCGAGCGCATCCTCGACGAGACGCGCTCGGACGTGCTGGTGCTGAACTGAGGCCTTACTGGTAGATGAACACCAGTTCGTAGACCAGCGCCGGGCGCTCCTGCCCGACCACGTGCACATTCTGCTCGAGCGTGAAGCGCGTGCCCTTGGGCAGGCGCTCGATCGACTTCACGCGATTGCGCGCGTGGATCCTCGAGCCCGTCGGTACCGCGCCGGTGAAGCGCAGCTTGTCCGAGCCGTAGTTGAGCATGTTGTTGAAGCCGGTGATCTCGTAGGCCTGCGGGGTCTTGAGCCTCGGCAGCAGGATCAGCGTCAGGAAACCGTGCGCGATCGTGGTGCCGAAGGGGCTCTGGGTCTTGCAGCGCTCCGGGTCGGTGTGGATCCAGTAGTCATCGCCCGAGAGTTCGGCGAAGCGGTCGATCAGTTCCTGGGTCATCTCCAGTTCGTTACTCCACGGGCCGAACTCGGTGGACACCAGTTCCTGGAGGGCCTCTACGTCGTCGAATCGGTACTGTTTCATCGGGTGCTCCTGTGGCGCAGCGGGATTGGTCTGGGCGAAGGCGCGGTATGATAGCCGCCGGCCTCGCCGCCACCTAGACCCCCGGGCCACCCGGTGCGCCTGAGTGGAGATGTCAGCCGGGCGCGAAGCCTAATGTCATCGTTTTCTGGTGGCGGTTTCGGCTACTCTCTGCGCCCTGACGCGACCCGGGCGGGCCGCGCAGTCTTTCTGTTTTCCGCGCGCGTCGCGGCCCACCCTCGACCAAGGAGTCAGTCATGCGTGAAGCAGTGATCGTTGAAGCCCTGCGTACTCCCATCGGACGCGGCAAGCCGGTCATCGGCGATCTGTTCGGCTTCCATCCCGCGCACCTGCTGGCGATCGCGCAGCGCGCCGTGATCGAGAAGGCCGGCGTCAAGCCCGAGGAAGTGGAGCAACTGATCGGCGGTTGCGTCACGCAGGCCGGCGAGCAGGCCGGCAACCTGTGCCGCAACGCCTGGCTGTCGATGGGTACCAGCTACGTGCCCGGCGCCACCACGATCGACACCCAGTGCGGATCGGCGCAGCAGGCCAACCACCTGATCTCGGCGCTGGTCGCGTCCGGCTCCATCGACATCGGCATCGCCTGCGGCGCCGAGGTCATGAGCCACGTGGGCCTGGGCGCCAACGTCTACAACGGCCCCGGTTTCTTCCAGCCGCCGAACTGGCCCTGGGATGGCAGCCCCGACCAGTTCGGTTCGGCCGAGCGCATCGCGAAGAACCGCGGCATCACGCGCGCCGACGTCGACGCCTTCGCGCTGGAATCGCACCGCAAGGCGGCGGCGCAGGCTGCCGGGTACTTCGACCGCGAGATCATTCCCGTCGACGCCCCGGTCTTCGGCGAGGACGGCAAGCCCACCGGTGCCACCAAACGCGTGACCCGGGACCAGGGCGTGCGCGCGACGACCCCGGAAGGGCTCGCGGGGCTGAAGCCGGTCGCCGAGGGCGGCATCCACACGGCCGGCAACTCCTCGCAGGTTTCCGATGGCGCCGCTGCGGTGCTGCTGATGACCAGGGAGAAGGCCGACGAGCTCGGCCTCAAGGCCCGCGCCCGGATCGTCGACCAGACCGCGGTCGGTGTCGACCCGGTGATCATGCTGACCGGCC
>JAKJFB010000123.1:0-236 GCA_022705125.1 Pseudomonadota bacterium | reverse complement strand
GCGCGCGCGCATCATCTGCGGCGTCACGGTGGGCGCGGATCCCTACTATCACCTCGACGGCCCGATCGATGCGACCAACGCGCTGTTCCGCAAGACCGGCATGAACATGGGCGACATCGATCTCGTCGAGATCAACGAGGCCTTCGCGGCGGTCGTGCTGTCCTGGGCCAGCGTGTTCAAGCCCGACATGGCCAAGGTGAACCGCAACGGCGGCGCCATCGCGCTCGGCCACCCGG
>JAKJFB010000122.1 GCA_022705125.1 Pseudomonadota bacterium | reverse complement strand
GGTCGACCGCCGTGACCTCGATGCCGACCTGCTGCAGGTGGCGGTGCACCGTGCGCCCGAAGCGCCCGTAGCCGCACACGAGCCAGCGTCCGCGCGGAAACGCCGGTGGCTCGGCCATCGGCGTGCTGGTCTGCGTGGTGAGGCTTTCGTAGATCACGTGCAGGCTCGGCTTGATCAGCGCCTGCGCGAGGCGTTCGGCGAAGGTGTCGTGCGGATTGATCAGGTGCTCGGCGCCCACGCGCGCCATCGCGGCCTGGTGCTCGTGGTGGTGCGCCACACAGATCACCTGGCGCTCGGGCGCGAGGATCTTGGCGTTGAGCGACACCGAGAGGTTGGCCGCGTCGTCGCCGGTGAGCGCCAGCGTGGCGATGCAGGCCGGGTGGTTGACGCCGGCGGTGAGCAGCGTGCCCGGGTGCATCGCGTTGGCCTGCAGCGCGGGGACCGACAGCGGCAGCTCGTCGGTCTCCACCGAGTCGACGCGCTCCTGCACGCGATCGACGACCACCACCCCTATGCCTTCCTCGCACAGCTCGCGCGCAATGAGCTTGCCGGCATCGTCGTATCCGCAGAGCAGCACGAAGGGCTCGCGCAGCCCGCGCACCGCGGCGGCGAAGCGGTTCTCGTGCAGGATGCGGCGAAACAGCGGGTCCTGCAGCGTCGAGAGCAGCGCGCCGATGCCGTAGAGCCAGGCGGTGACCGTCGCGTAGATCGAGGCGGTGGCCCACAGGCGCTGCGCGTCGGAGAATGGCTGCGGTATCTCGCCGAGGCCGATCGTGGTGCCGAGGAAGCTCACGAAGTAGAAGGCGTGCAGGAAACCCATGCGCCAGGGTTGGCCCGCGGCGTCGATTCCCGGCACCAGCGTGAAGCCGAACACCGCGACGGCGTAGACGACGATCAGCAGGATCAGTGGCAGGCGCAAGCGCCTGAGCAGCAGGAACAGCCCCGGCTGGGTGCGCCGTACTTCCATGGTCATCGGCGCAGGCTGGCGGTCTCTATCATCAGCAGCACCACCGATATCACGTTCGCCACCATCGCGCCGATGGCCAGCGACACGACGATGACCGTGTCGTGCTCGGAAATGGCCGCACCGTCGAGCGTGGCGCTCGCCCATACCACGGCGGCCGCGATCAGCTGCACGTCGGCGACCAGGCTGGTCGCCAGCATCGTCGAGCCGAGCAGCGAGCGGTCGCCGAACTTCATCACCGTGGCGATTAGGCTCACGACGATCGCCAGCGCGAGCTCGTACTTGTCGTGGTGCGCGATGTCGTCGATGTCGCCGACCACGAAGCCCACGTTCAGCGTGAGCGCCAGCACGATCACGAACGCAAACAGGATCTTGTCGAAACTCATCGGCCTCTCCGTGCGGTGCCAGTCAGCACGGCGAGGCTAACCGGGAACGCGGCGCCGGGCAACGGTGCGGCAACTCTCATTCGCTGCGCAGCGCCTCGATCGGATCAAGGTTTGCCGCATTGAGCGCGGGAACGATGCCGGCGAGCAGCCCGATGCCGCAACTGAGCGCCAGCGACAGCAGCAGGTAGAGCGGTTCGATCGCGATCGGCAGCCCGGGCAGGGCGGCGCGCCCGAGCAGCACCAGGGCGAGCACCGCGAGGAGCCCCAGCGCCCCGCCCAGGGCCGCCAGCAGCACGGCTTCGCCGAGAAACAACAGCAGCACCTGGCGGCGCGTGGCCCCGAGCGCGCGCAGCAGGCCGATTTCCCCGATCCGCTCGCCGAGCGCCGTGCTCATGATCGTGAGCACGCCCACGCCGCCGACCACCAGCGCCACGCTGCCGATCGCGCCGATCGCGAACTTCAGCATCGTGAGGATCTTGTCCAGGCTCGCGAGCATGTCTTCCTGCGTGAAGAGCGTGAAGTCCTCCTCGCCGTGGCGCTCGACGAGGTGCGCGCGGATGCGCTCGCTGTACTGCTTCGAGGTGGTCGAGGCGCGGAAAACCAGGTCGATCTCCATCAATCCCTCGCGGTTGAACATCGCCTGGCCGAGGTCGGTCGGGATGTAGATCGCGTCGTCGAGATCGAAGCCGAGCAACTGTCCCTTGGACTCCATGACGCCGATGACCTGGAAGCGGCTGCCGCCGATGCGCACGTACTCGCCCAGCGCGTTGCGTCCCTGGAAGAGTTCCTCCTTCACTTTCGCGCCCAGCGCCGCGAAATAGCGCGAATTGCGCAGCCCGTCGTCGGGCAGGAACCGCCCCTGGGCGACGCCGAAGCGCCACGCCGCCGGCATGTCTGGCCCCACGGCATAGACGTCGGTGTCGCGCTGGTAGCGCCCGGCCTCGATCTTGCTCGTGCCGAGTATCACGGGTACCACGGCCTCGGTGTGCGCCAGGCGCTGCAGCGAGAGCGCGTCCTCGAGCGACAGCGGGCGCACCGTGGCGAGCATGCCCGCGCCGCCCAGGGTCTCGGTGCGCCCGGGCGTCACGGTGACGATGCGGGTGCCGAACTGCGAGAAACTGTCGAGCAGGTAGACCCGGATGCCTTCGCCGATCGAGGTGAGCAGCGTCACGGCGCAGATGCCGATGGCGATGCCGGTGGCGGTCAGCAGGCTGCGCATGCGGCTGCTCTCCAGCGCGCGCAGGATCCAGCGGGTCCAGTCGAGCGCGTGCATCGCCTCAGCGCCTCCCGAGCGCGAGCACGGGTTCGAGCCGCGCGGCCTTCCCGGCGGGCAGCCACGCGAACAGCAGCGCGGTCGCGAGCGCCAGCGCGCTGGCCGCAACCAGCGCCCAGAGCGGCGAGGCGAAGGGAATGGCGGGGTAGAGCGCCGCGATCAGCGCGATGGCGGCGCGACCGCCCAGCATCCCCGCGATCGCGCCGGCGGCGGCGAGCACCCCCGCCTCGGCCAGGAATATCGCGCGCACCTGCGCGTCGGTTGCGCCCAGCGCCTTCAGCAGCCCGATTTCCGGGGTGCGCTGGCTGACCGACATCAGCGTGAGGTTCATCACCAGGATGCCGGCCACGACCAGGCTGATCGCGGCAATGCCGCTGACGCCGAGCGTGAGCACGCGCAGCACACCGTCGAAGGTGCTGAGCATCGCGTCCGGGCTGGTCACGGTCACGTCCTCCTCACCCTCGTGCAGTTCCGTCATGCGCGCGAGCAGCGCCTCCTTCAGCGGCTCGATCGCCACGCCCTCGCGCGCCTTCAGTACCACCCGGAACAGGCCGTTGGTGTTGAACACCGCCTGCGCCGAAGCCACCGGGATGAAAATCGCCTCGCTCAGATCCATGCCGAAGGAATCGCCGCGGCCCTCGAGCACGCCGATGACGCGAAAGCGATAGTCGCGCAGCCGCACCCACTGGCCGATCGCGCGGCGGTTGCCGAACAGCTCGCCCTTCAATTTCTGCCCGATCACGGCCACCGGCGTGCCGATGTCGAGTGCGAGCGAGGGCAGCATGCTGCCCTGGGCGATGCGCAGCTTGCGCACCGCGAAGAAATCGGCGCTGGTTCCGATCACGGTGCTGTCGCGCTCCCGGGCGCCGTGCGAGACCGGCGCGTTGCCGACCACCACCGGTGCAATGGACTCGATGCCCGCGACGGTGCGCTGGATCGTGAGCATGTCGGCCAGCGTGATGTCGCGCGCGGCGACCCCGGTCACCGGCGGCATGCCGCCCGTGGTGCTCTTGCGCCCGGGAAACAGCACCACGGTGTCCTTGCCGATGAAAGAGAACTCGCCCAGGACGTAGCGGCGCGCGCCCTCGCCGAGCGCGACCAGCACCACCACCGAGGCCACGCCGATCGCCACCGACAGCAGCTGCATCAGGCTGCGAAAGCGCTGGCGCCGCAACGCGAGCAGCGTGAAGCGCAGCAGGTCAGCGGGGCGCATCGGGGCTCTGCGCGCGCGCCGCGCTCCCCGGGTTCCCGGCGGGCGCGTCGCCACTGATCGCACCGTCGAGCATGCTGAGGTGGCGCGCCGCACGCCGCCCCAGCGTGGCGTCGTGGGTCACGACCAGCAGCGTGATGCCATCGCGGTTCAGTTCCTCGAGCAACGCGGTCACCTCGGCGCCGGCGCGGCTGTCGAGGTTGCCGGTGGGCTCGTCGGCGAGCAGCAGGTCGGGCTTCATCACGATGCTGCGCCCGATGGCGACGCGCTGGCGCTCGCCGCCGGAGAGCTGGTTCGGCAGGTGGCCGGCGCGCTCCCCGATGCCGAGGCGCTCGAGCACCCCGTCGACCATGCGCTGGCGCTCGCGCGGCGCGCGGCCGGCCAGCATCAGCGGCAGCTCGATGTTCTCGCGCGCCGTGAGACGCGTCACCAGGTGATAGGACTGGAACACGAAACCCACGTGCTCGCGGCGCAGCCGCGCGCGGGCTTCCTCGCCAAGCGCGGCCGTGGGCGTACCGTTCAGCAGGTATTCGCCGCCGTCGGGGCGGTCGAGCAGGCCGAGGATGTTGAGCAGGGTCGACTTGCCGGAGCCGGACGGGCCCATCACCGAGACGTATTCGCCGCGCCCGATGCGCAGGTTCACGTCGCGCAGCGCGCGCACCTCGCTGTCGCCCAGCGTGAAGGTGCGGCTGAGCGCGCGCAGCTCAATCATCGGCGGGCGTCGCCAGCACGCCCTCGGCGAGGCCCTGCTGGTCGAGCGAGGTCACGACGCGATCGCCCGGCGCGAGCCCGGCGGTGATCTCGGTAAAGTTCCAGTTGCGGATGCCGGTCTGCACCGCGACACGCTCGAGCCTGCTGCTGGCCGGGTCGAAGCGATAGACAGTGTCGTTGTCCATCAGCGCCTCGGAGGGAATGCGAATGGCATCCGCGTGCGCTTCGAGCACCAGGTCGATGTCGGCACTGTAGCCCACCAGCAGGCGCTCGCGGTCGGCGGCGTTGGTGAACAGCACGTCCACATCGACGGTGCGTGCCTGTTTCTCGATCTCCATCACGTAGGGCGCGATGCGATCGAGGCGGCCCGCGAAATGCTCGCCGCGAAAGGCATCGAGGCTGATGCGCGCGGGCAGGCCGGCCTTCAGGCGCCCCGCATCGACCTCGTCGATGGGCGCCGTGACGTACAGGCAGGAATAATCGATGAGATCCACGGCCGGCGGCATGGGAATGCCGGGCGGCGAGGGCGTCACGAACTCGCCCACCTCGCCGTTGATCTCCGCGACGATGCCGGCGAAGGGGGCGCGCAGCTGGGTCTCGGCGAGCAGCGCGCGGTTCATCTGCAGGCTGGCGGCCGCGGTCTGCTGTTCGTCGCCGGCGGCGCGGCAGGCGAAGGCGGCGGAACGCGCGCGCGTATCCGCGGCTTGCGCGAGTTCCTCGGAAACCAGCTTGCGTTGCTGCAGCGTGGCGAGGCGACGCGCTTCGCGCGCGGCGTTGTCGGCTTCCACGCAGAGCTGCTCGCGCCGGTGCGAGGCCGCGGCGAGCTGCGATTCGGCCTGTGCCGTCATCGCGCGGCGGTCCTCGTTCCACAGCTCCAGCAGCAACTCGCCGGCGGCCACCTCCTGGCCCTCCTTCACGTGCAGCACCTCGACCCGCCCGCCGCCGGGCATCGACAGCGCGGAGCGGCGGCAGGCCTTGATGGTGCCCGCGCGCGTGTTCGCGACCGTGCGCTCGACCACGCCGCGCTCCACGGTGTGCAGCGTCACGGGCAGGGGCTCCTCGCGCCGTGTATACCAGATAGCGCCGAGCAGCAGCGCGGCTGCCAGGATGAGGACCAGGATTCGTTTCATCGCTAAATGCGCTGCCATGCTCCGTCGCGCACAGGTGGGCTCCGGCGCGATTATGGCACAATGCCGCCGGGCTCAAGGAGGCGGGAACGACAATGGAAATCGCGGGAAAAACGGTACTGATCACGGGCGGCAGCGCGGGCGTGGGTCTCGCCGCGGCGCAGCGCTTCCTGCAGTTCGGCGCCAGTGTCGCGATCACCGGCCGCGATGGCGCGCGGCTCGCGCAAGCCGCAGCGCAGCTCGGCGCCGGTGACCGCGTGATCACCATCGCGTGGGACGCTGCCGAGATAGCGCGCGCCGGGACGGTGTTCGCCGAGGTCGAGCGGCGCTTTGGCGCGCTGCACGTGCTGGTGAACAATGCCGGCTGCAATCACCGCGGCTTGCTGGAGGAGCTGTCGCAGGAGGAGCTCCTGCACGTCCTCGACACCAACCTGCGCGCGCCGCTCGCGCTCTCGCGCACGGTGTTGCCGTTCATGCGCCGGGCCGGGCAGGGCGCGATCGTGAACGTCGCCTCGCTGGCCGGGCGGGTTCCGCTGGCGCACGAGTCGATCTACAGCGCCACCAAGTTCGGGCTGCGCGCCTTCACGCTGGCGATTGCCCAGGAGCTGGAGGGCAGCGGGATCAGTGCGTCCGTGGTGTCACCGGGTCCGATCAGCACGGGATTCATCCTCGACGACATCGACGGCGTGCCCGACATGGTGTTCTCGCAGCCCATGTCGACGGCCGAGGAGGTGGCGGATCTGATCGTGCGCTGCGCGCGCGACGGGCGCGCCGAGCGCGCGCTGCCGATGATCTCCGGCTGGCTGGCCAACGTGGCCTACCTGCTGCCGCCGCTGGCGCGTGTGCTGCGCCCGGCGATGGAGCGCCGCGGACGGCGGGCGAAGGCAGCCTATCGTGCACGACGCTCGGGGAACTGACACGAATGGATGCCATGCGTTTGGTGGAGATCAGCGCCTTCGGCGGGCCGCGGGTGCTGCGCGAGACCCGCGGTCCGCTCCCGGTGCCGCAGGCCGGCGAGGTGCTGGTCAGGGTAGCGTACGCGGGCGTGAACCGCCCGGACGTGGCGCAGCGCCAGGGCGTCTATCCGCCGCCGCCGGGCGCATCTCCGGTGCCGGGGCTGGAGATCGCCGGGCAGGTCGTGGCCACGGGGCCGGGCTGCGCGCGCTGGCGCGTGGGCGACGCGGTGTGCGCGCTGATCGCCGGTGGCGGCTACGCCGAATACGCGACGGCGCCGGAGGCGCAATGCCTGCCGTTGCCGCGCGGGCTGTCGGTGTGCGAGGCCGCCGCACTGCCCGAGACCGCGTTCACCGTGTGGAGCAACGTGTTCGAGCGCGGGGCGCTCGCGCGCGGCGAACTGCTGCTGGTGCACGGCGGCACCAGTGGCATCGGTACGCTGGCGATTCAACTCGCGAAGGCACGCGGCGCGCGCGTGATCGCGACCGCCGGCAGCGAGGACAAGTGCGCGGCCTGTCGCGAACTCGGTGCGGACCTCGCGGTGAACTACCGCGAAACGGATTTCGTCACGGCGGTGAAGGAATTCAGCGCCGGGCGCGGCGCCGACGTGATTCTCGACATGGTCGGCGGCGATTACACGCAGCGCAACATCCGCGCCGCCGCCGAGCAGGGGCGCATCGTGCAGATCGCCTTCCTGCAGGGCTCGAAGGCGGAACTCGACCTGATGCCGCTGATGCTCAAGCGCCTGGTGCTCACCGGCTCCACGCTGCGCGCGCGGTCGCTGGACTTCAAGGCAGCGCTCGCGCGAGCCGTGGAGCAGAACGTGTGGCCACTGGTGGAGAGCGGGCGGGTGCGTCCGCGCGTCGCGCGTGTGTTCGGGCTCGACGAGGCGGGCGCCGCGCATGCGCTGATGGAGTCCAGCGCGCACATCGGCAAGATCGTGCTGCGGATCGATTGAGCCGGCGGGTGCGCCTGCCCGGGTCCGGGAAGGCGCTCTGCGCGGCGCTGCGATTACCAGCCGTCGCTGGCCTTGGCCGGTTGCTCCGGCGTGGCAGCGGCCGGCGCGCCCCGCGTCACGGTGCCGGCGCGCATCGCCTCGACCGAGACATCCGCGGGTGTCGCAGCCGGTGATTCCGGTGCCACCAGGTGCTGCAGTTCGCCCTGTTTGCGGATTGCCTCGCGGTAGATGGCGTCCTTGTCGATCAGCGGCGCCACGTCGGGTTCGGGCGGACACACGGCTGCCATGTCCGGTGCCTCCTCGTCCGTGCCCGGTCGTTCCATGGGGTGCAGGTCGTTGCCGAGCTCCAGCGCGCTGAC
>JAKJFB010000121.1 GCA_022705125.1 Pseudomonadota bacterium | reverse complement strand
GTCGTCGCCGATCGCGGCGAGATCCGTGCCTCCCCCTGTTTCCCTTCCTGCCAGGTGCAGCAGCTGGCCGGCGTAGGCCGGCGCCACCGCGCGGAACGAAAAACGCGCCGGATCGCTCGGATTCCCGCGCGTTGCCGCGTGGCCGAGCAGCAGCGTGGCGAGCAGCGGCGCCTGCACAACGAGGGCTGGATAGCCTTCGTCGTGCTGCGCGTAGGGCAGGTCGTAGTGGATGCGGTGCGCGTTGAACGTGAGGGCGGAGTAGCGAAACAGCAGCGGTGGCGAGGGGATCCGGCTGCGGGTGAATTCCCAGTCGGAGAGATCGGCGCCGCCGCTCCCCGGCAGCGCCTGCATGCCGGCGGCGGCCTCGCGCCAGACCAGCGTCTGGCGTTCGCGCACCGCGGGCGCGTCGTCGGCAAACGTCAGGTGATCGAGCTCGACGAAGACCGTGGCGCCGGATCTGCCGCGCTTCTCACTCACCGCCGCCACGCGCGAGCGGCGGCGGATCGCGGCGCCGCTGCGTAACGGCGCAAGGAAGTCCACGCTGCCGGATGTCCACATCCGCCGCGGCAATGGCACCGGCGGCAGGAATCCGCCCGTGCGCGGATGGCCGTCGCCGCCGAGCGCGCTCATCGCATCCTCGGGCGTGCACAGACACCAGTGCACGCCCCGCGGCGCGATGCCCTCGCTCTCGGCGACGCGGCTCTCGAGCGTGGCGCGAAAGCGTGCCAGCAGGCCCTCGCCGAGGAGGTCGTGCCGCTCCTCCTCGCGGCCGATCCAGGTGCGCAGTTGCTCCATCACCGGACCCTCCTCCAATCGCCCCGGGTGCCGGGCTTCATCGTGGCGCTGCCTCGCGGGCGGTGGCGAGCAGGTGGATCGCGAGGCTGCGCCGCTCGGCCTCCGACAGCGGGAATATCGGCATCGGCGTGGTCGGCGCGGTGAAGTAGTCGGCGAGCGACTGCAGCGTGTAGCGCGCATCGACGCTCTTCAGCTTGTCGCCGACCGGCGTGCCCGGCGCGTGGCAGCCGGCGCAGGCGTGGCGGCGCCACAGGCGTTGGGCCTCGGTGTGCGCGGCGGCGATGGTGCCCGCGTCGATGCCCGCGAGCGGATCGGCAGCCTGCGGTGCCGTGGCGGGCACGGGCATTGCGGCAGCCGGTGCGCGCGACGCGCCGTCGTCGGGAACGATGCGGTAGATCGCACCGGCGTAGTCGTCGCTGACGAAGATCGAGCCGTCGGCGGCTTCGGCCACATCGACGGGTCGCCCGATGATGTTGCCGTTGGCCTCGAAGCCGTTGAGGAAATCGCTCTCCGCGATGCGTCCGGAATCATCCCACTGCAACAACACCACCTTGTAGCCGTCGGGTGTCGAGCGGTTCCAGGAGCCGTGCAGCGCCACCAGCGCGGCGCGCCGGTAGGCAGCCGGCAGCGCGGGGTTGCGCAGGAAGGTGATGCCGAGCGGCGCGGTGTGCGCGCGAAAGCCGTGCGCGGGCGACAGCGCGCTGGCCAGCAGCGCCTCGTGGCCGGCGTCCATGTCCGGATCGAGTACGCCGTCGCCGTTGATGAACGGCCAGCCGTAGAAGCCGCCGGGGACGATGCGGTTCAGTTCGCACGGCGGAAAGTCGTCGCCGAGCAGGTCGCGGCCGTTGTCGGTGGCGAACAACTCGCCGCTCCACGGCGTCCAGTCGAAACCGACGCTGTTGCGCAGTCCCGTGGCGTAGTGCTCCACCGCGGAGCCGTCGGGACGCAGGCGCAGCATCGAGGCGCGCCACGGGTGTTCTTCGGCGCAGACGTTGCAACTCGAACCGATCGTCACGTAGAGCCATCCGTCGGGACCGAGGCGCACCGTGCGGCTCCAGTGGTTACCGCCCGCCGGCAGGCCGGTGAGGATGCGTTCATAGGCTCCGCTGACCGTGCCGCTGGCCGCATCGAAGGCGATCCGGCCCACCGCGCCGCTCTCGCCGATGTAGAGCCAGCCGTCACCGACATCCAGCCCGTGCGGGCGATCGAGGTCCTTGAGCAACACCTCGCGGCGCTCGGGCCTGCCGTCGCCATTGGTGTCGCGCCCGAGCAGCAGTACCTGGCCCAGGCGCGGCTGGCTCACCAGCAGGTCGCCGCCCGCCGTGGGGCGCAGGAAGCGCGCTTTCGGCACGTCTCCGGCGTAGAGATCCAGCCGGAAGCCCTCGCGCACCGTGAGCAGCTGACCGACCGAGGACGCGCTCGCCTGCGGACCCTGCGCGCCGGTCATCGCGTTCAGCATCATGCGCCAGTTGGTGATCTCGAGGTTCGGCGTCAGCACCAGCATCGCCGCGACCAGGGTGGCCGCGAGCACCAGCAGCGCGATGGCGCACCAGGCCAGGATCAACAGGGGACGGACAGTCATGTGTCTGCTCCAGCAGTGTGTCGTGATTCATCCAGGCCCCGGTGCGGGCGCGCAGCAGGGCTTTGCTATAGTAAACGCCGATTCACGATCAGGACGCCGACCGATGGTAACCGCTGGCAGGAACGAGCTGTGGCTGCTGCTCGGCATGACCTTCGTCGTGCTCGTGCTCACCGGCTACAAGCCATTCGATCTCACGACGTGGTTCCTCGAGGTGTTTCCGGTGCTCGTCGCGATCCCGCTGCTCGCCCTGACGCGCGAGGGCTTCCCGCTCACGCGGCTGCTGTACTGGCTGATTTTCGTGCACGCGCTGATCCTGATGGTCGGGGGCCACTATACCTACGCGCGCGTGCCGCTCGGTTTCTGGATGCAGGACTGGTTCGACCTCGCGCGCAACCACTACGATCGCATCGGCCACATCGTGCAGGGCTTCGTTCCCGCCATGATCACGCGCGAGATACTGTTGCGGCGCTCGCCGCTGGTGCGCGGCAAGTGGCTGTTCTTCCTGGTGCTCTGCGTGTGCATGTTCGTGAGCGTGTTCTACGAGTTCATCGAGTGGTGGGTCGCGCTGATCGCCGAGGGCGCCTCGATCGAATTCCTCGGCACGCAGGGCGACGTGTGGGACACGCACTGGGACATGTTCCTTGCCCTCTGTGGCGCGATCCTCGCCCAGGTGCTGCTCGCGCGCGTGCACGACCGGCAGCTGGCCGGCGTGGCGTAGCGCAGGCTACACCCGCCGGCATGAATGCCGGCCTACAGGTTGTCCAGTGCCCCGGCCAGCGTGGCCAGCGTGCGCTCCACGTTCTTCAGCTTGTCGAGCCCGAACAGCCCGAGGCGGAAGCTGCGGAAATCCGCCGGCTCGTCGCATTGCAGCGGCACGCCGGCGGCGATCTGCAGGCCGCGGGCGAGGAATTTCTTCCCGTTCTGGATGTCCGGATCCCCGGTGTAGCTGACCACCACGCCCGGGGCGGCGAAGCCCTCGGCCGCGACGCTGGGGAAGCCGCGCGCGGCGAGCAGCGCGCGCGCCTGGTCGCCGAGGCGCTGTTGCGCGGCGCGCGCCGTGTCGAGGCCGAACTCCAGGGTTTCCGCGATCGCGCCGCGCAGCACGCGCAGCCCGTCGGTCGGCATTGTCGCGTGGTAGGCGTGGCCGCCGCTCTCGTAGGTCTCCATGATGCCGAGCCAGCGCTTCAGGTCGCAGGCGAAGCTGCTGCTCGTGGTTGCGTCGATACGCGCGCGGGCCTCGTCACCCAGCATCACCAGCCCCGCACAGGGCGTGGCGCTCCAGCCCTTCTGCGGCGCGCTCAGCAGCACGTCGACACCGGTCGCGCGCATGTCGACCCAGATCGCGCCCGAGGCGATGCAGTCGAGCACGAACAGGCCGCCCACCTCATGCACGGCATCGGCCACGGCGCGCACGTAGGCATCGGGCAGGATCATGCCGGAGGCGGTCTCGACGTGTGGCGCGAAGACCACCGCGGGCCGCTCGCGGCGAATCGTGTCGATGACCTCGCCGATCGGCGCCGGCGCGAACGGTGACTGCGGTTCGTTGCCCGTGCGGCGCGCCTTCAGCACCGTGGAGGCCGCGGCGATGCCGCCCGCCTCGAGGATCTGCGTCCAGCGGAAGCTGAAGAAACCGTTGCGGATGATCAGCGTCTTTGCGCCGCCGGCGAATTGCCGCGCCACCGCTTCCATCGCGTAGGTGCCGCCGCCGGGTACGACGGCCACCGCGCGTGCGCCGTAGGCCTGCTTCAATCCGCGCGAGATGTCGTTCATCACGCCCTGGAAGGCGCGCGACATGTGGTTCAGCGAGCGGTCGGTGTAGACCACCGAATACTCGAGCAGACCGTCGGGATCGACGTGGGGCAACAGGCCGGGCATGGCAGTTCTCGCGCAGGGACAGGGCAGCCCGGGAGTCTCGGCGATTCGCGTGCGGGAGGCAAGCGCAGCCCGGCGCGGTGCGCTCGCCAGGGGCGTCGGCGGCCCCGGCATTGCCGGTCACGACGGCGCGTTCGCGCTCCTCCTCCGGTGCCGTCGGCGAAGGCACACATCCGCGCGATGATGAGGATCGGGGGCCAATTCCTCGGGACTGCCGGGCGACGCCTCGGGGGCTTGGTGCACCGCCAACCGGTGTTCGGTTCCGGCGCTGCGTAACAAAGCTGAGCTCAGGTAACATTATTTTCCCGTAATCTGGCGTATTTGCCCTATGGCATTGACAATATATAAAAGCTTTTAAATCAATATGTTAATTTCATATTGCGGTGGATCACTGCGGGTTTTAGTAATTTTACGACGACCCGATGCTGGAAAAACCTCACTCAAGTGTTACCTTGTGTATCGAACGGTAACAAATTTCCCGGAAGATGATTTCCGGGAGCTGTTACCCGCCACGACCACCTGAAGTGAGGATCTCGCAATGAACAAGCTGAGTGTCATGCTGCTCCTGGCATTCGCCGCCAACGGCGCGCTTGCCAACCAGGCTGCGGAGCGTGCCGGCGACGAGCTGCCGCGCGCGGAGGCGATCGCCAGGCTGGCCGATACCGAAACGCTGCTGAACCGCAAGACGGCAGAGTTGATCGAAAAGCATGTCGATGAGACGAATCGCAAGCTCGACCTGGAAATGGACCGTCGCATCAGCGGCAAGTTGAAGTTGTCGCTGCTGGATTGACCGGCGCGCACCCCCGGGCAGGGGGTCCTGCTGCCCGCGGTCGTGCTACCTTTGCGCCGTTCCGGGATATCCCCGGGGGCAGAGCGGATTCACGACAGCGGGGGCGCAGATGCAGACGAAAGCGGTCGAGGCGGACGCGCGGTACCCGAAGCGGCGCATTGCGATCCTCGACAGCCACATGGCGTATATCGAAGCCGGGCAGGGCGACCCCATCGTCTTCCTGCACGGGAACCCGACGTCATCCTACCTGTGGCGCAACATCATTCCGTGGGTTGAGCCGCTCGGGCGCTGCATCGCGCCCGACCTCATCGGCATGGGGGATTCCGGCAGGCTGCTTCCCTCTGGACCGGATCGCTACCGGCTGGCGGAACAGCGTGCCTTTCTCGATGCCCTGCTCGAGGCTCTCGCGGTGCGTGAGCGCGTCACGCTCGTGCTCCACGACTGGGGCTCGGTGCTGGGTTTCGACTGGGCCAACCGACATCGCGAAGCCATCCGCGGCATCGCCTACATGGAAGCGGTCGTGAGGCCGGTCACGCGTGCCGACCTCGGCGAGGACACGATGCCGATGTTCGAGGCCCTGCGCTCGCCCGAGGGCGAGCGCCTCATCCTGGGGCAGAACATGTACGTGGAGCAGGCGCTGCCGCGCACGGTGCTGCGTGCGCTGGGGGAGCGCGAGATGGAAGCCTACCGCGCGCCTTTCCGCGAGCCCGGCGAAGGGCGGCGCGCCATGCTCACGCTGTGCCGGGAAGTGCCTTTCGATGGGACGCCGCGCGAGGTGTGGGATACCGAGGCCGCCTACGCCGCATGGCTACCGGGCACCAGTTTCCCGAAACTGTTCGTCAACGCCGAGCCCGGCGCCTTCCTCACCGGGGACAAGCGCGCTTTCTGCCGCAGCTGGCCGAACCAGGAGGAAGTCACCGTGCCGGGCCTGCATTTTCTGCAGGAGGACTCGCCCGGGGAAATCGGCGCGGCGCTCGCGGCGTGGATCGCGCGACTGCCGATGGCCTGAGATGCTTCAGGTGGCCGCCCGGCCAGGCAGTTGGTCGAGCGCGGCCATCAACATGCCTTGCAGCAGTGGTTGCACCGTGCCGGCCCTGGACTCCACGTATCCGAAGGGTGGTGCTTCGTCCATGTAAATGGACTGGCGCATCTCGAGCTGGATCGCATGCACGTTGCGCTCCGGCCGGCCGTAGTGGCGCGTGATGTGGCCGCCCTTGAAGCGGCCGTTGACCACGTGCGTGAAGGGCGAGCCCTGCGCCACCGCCACAACGCTCTCGAGCAGGGCGGCGCCGCAGCTCTGCCCGCTGTTGGTGCCGAAGTTGAGGTCGGGCAATTGGCCCTCGAAGAGTCGCGGCAGTACGCCCGCGATGGAGTGGGCGTCCCACAGCACTGCGCCGCCGTGCCGGGCCTCGAGTCGGGCCAGTTCGGCGGACAGCGCGGCGTGGTAGGGCATCCAGTACGCGTGCAGACGCCGTTGCTGTTCCGTTGCGTCGGGCGTGGCGCCGTGCTGGTAGAGCGGCTCGCCGCGGAAGGTCTCGGTGGGGCACAGGCCGGTGGTGGTCTGGCCGGGGTAGAGGCTCTCGCCCCCGGGCGGGCGGTTGAGATCGATCACGTAGCGCGAGACCCTGGCCTCGAGCACCGAGGCGCCCAGCGCGACGGCAAAGGCGTAGAGCCGCTCCAGGTGCCAGTCGGTGTCCTGGCGCAGGGCAGCGCCAGGGTTCATCTGCGCGACCAACTCATCCGGCAAGCGGGTGCCCACGTGGGGCATCGAGATCAGCAACGGTAGCGTGCCGGTGCTCAGGCGGTAGACCGGGGTAGCGGTGGTGCTCACGGGAGTTCCTCGACGGGACAGGAAATGGCGTCCTCGGGCAAGCCCGGCAGGCTGCGGCGGATGGCCGGCGCGGTGTCGTGGCGGATCACCCGGCGCGCGATGCGGGCGATGTCGGCATCCAGGCCTGCCCACTCGTTCTCGCGCGAGAGCAGGAAGAAATGACGCTGGCCCAGGCGCGTCGGCGGCAGCGCCACCACGGTGACGGCGTCCAGGTACTGGCGCGATTGCCACAGGCACAACGGCGTGCTCAGCGCCCAGCCCAGGCCCGACGCCACCAGGCTGAGCAGCGGGTCGGTGGCATCGAAGGCGTAGCGGTGCGGCGCCTGCACGCCGATATGGCGCAGGTAGCGCTCGATCTGCTGGCCAATGACCGAGCGCTGGCTGTAGCGGATCAGCGACAGCTCGCCCGCCATGGCGGACAGCTCGCGCGGCGACGCCAGCTCGCGCACCGGGTGCTGGCGCGGAAACACCGCCACCCAGGATTCGGAAAACAGCAGTCGCTGCACGATGCGCGCATCGGCGATGCCGGGATCGGTGCAGATGACGAGGTCCAGTTCGCGCCCCTGCAATTGTGCGGTCAGCGCCGGCGTCAGCCCCGACCACATCAGGATCTGTCGGGCCGAGCCGGCCATGGCGCGGATCAGTGCGGGTCCGACGGTGGCGGCAAAGGAGTCGACGCAGCCCAGATGAATCTGCGCGAGTTCGTGGCGACCGGTGGCGCGCACCTCGTCGATCATGGCATTTGCCCGCGCCAGCAACTCGGTGGCGCGCGCGCGCAGGGCGTGGCCGGCGCGCGTGGGCGCGGCCGGGCGCACCTCGCGATCGAGCAGCTTGAGCTCCAGGGCCTGCTCCAGGCCCTTGATGGCCTGGCTCACCGCGCTCTGGCTGAGTCCGAGGCGCTGCGCGGCCAGCGCCATCGAGCCCGCATCGCACACGGTCACGAAGGCTTCGAGCGCGTGCAGGTCCGGCAGGCGGCGGTGGCGACGGCTGGGGTCGGCTGGGCTCATGCGGGACATGATGAACGGGCTCGGCACAAATCGGTTTTCATATTCAACGTTCTGAACTTTAGCATTCGAATTACTTAAGCTGT
>JAKJFB010000120.1 GCA_022705125.1 Pseudomonadota bacterium | reverse complement strand
GATCAAGGGCCACAACGAGCGGCGCTACGCGGCGCCCTGGCCCTCGGCGCCGGGACCGCGCATGCGCGAGTACGTGCTGTGCGTGCGCGCGATGTTGCGCTCGTTCCAGGACCCGGGCTCGCCCGAGTATTTCGAGGGCGAACACTACCGTTTCACGATGCTTCCGCCGTTCTTCAATCCGGGCCCGATCGCGCATCCCGATATCCCGATCCACGTCGCGGCCGTGAACCCCTACATGGCGCGCATGGCAGGCGAGATCTGCGACGGCTTGCGGCTGCATCCCGTTGCGACCTTCGCCTACACGCGCGACGTGCTCGTGCGCCAGATCGGGGCGCGACGCGGCCACGTTCGAACTGATCGGCGCGCCGTTCCTCGCGCTCGGGCGCGACGAGGAGGAACTGCGCAAGTCCATGGACGCACTGCGCCAGAACATATCCTTCTACGCCTCGACGCGCTCCTACCACGCGGTGCTCGCGCACCACGGCTGGGAGGATACGGGGATGGAACTGCACCGGCTCTCGCTCGCGGGAAAGTGGGCGCAGATGCCCGCGCTGATCAGCGACGAGATGCTGGAGCAATGGGCCGTCGTCGCATTGCACGACGACTTCGCGCAGAAGTTGCGCGAACGCGCGAACGGCGTATTCGGTACGGTGTTGGTCGATCTGCCTGCCGCGGCGCGCGCGGACACCGGCTTCGTACGCGAAACTGTGCAACGCCTGCGCGCCTGAGCAACGCACACCTGCACGCGGGAACACGACGATGAGCGAACACACGACGGCGACGGGACCCCTCCAGGGGCTGCGCGTGCTCGATATCTCCACGATGCTGGCCGGTCCCTATGGCGCGACGCTGCTCGGCGACCTCGGCGCCGACGTGATCCGCGTCGAATCGCACTACGGCGACGAGAGCCGCCACCTCGGTCCGAAGCGCGGGACGGAGCGTGGTCCCTATCTCAGCCTCAACCGCAACAAGCGCGACATCGTGATCGATCTGCAGCAGGAGGATTCGCGCGAGGTGTTCGCGCGGTTGGTGGCGACAGCCGACGTGCTGATCACCAATATCCGCGAGCCGGCGCTCAGCAAGCTCGGGTTGAGCTATGCGCAGGTCGCGGCGCAAAAGGCCGACATCGTGTGGATCGGGGTCACGGCCTTCGGTCCCGACGGTCCGTATGCGGGTCGTCCGGGCATCGACTTTCTCGCGCAGGGCTATGCCGGCGTGCTGGCGCTGAACGGCGACCCGGACGGCGAGCCGGTGCGCACCGGCTTTCCGGCGGTCGACGTGATCACCTCGCTGCTCGTTGCCAATGCCGCGCAGGCGGCGCTGCGCGTGCGCGACCGCACCGGCGCGGGGCAACGCGTCGAAGTTTCGCTGCTCGATTCGCTGATGCACGCGCAGGCCAGTTCCATCGGCACCTACCTCGCGACGGGCGAGGCGCCGGTGCGCACCGGCAACCGCAGCCTGTATTTCGCGCCCTCGGGCGTCTATCCGACGCGCGACGGCGGCCACGTCGTGATCACCACGCCGGGAGAGAAGTTCTTCGTCAAGCTGTGTCGGGCGCTGGAAACCGACTGGGACACCGATGCGCGCTTTCACGACATCGCGGCGCGTCTGGCCAACCAGGACGAACTCGATCGCGTGGTCGCGCAACGCACCAGCGCCTACACGCGCGAGGAGCTAATACCGAAGCTGATCGAGGCGGATGTGCTCACCGCGCCGATCAACGGGGTCGAGGACGTGGTGCACGATCCGCAGATCCTGCACAACAACATGATCGTGGCGACCGAGCATCCCGTGCTGGGTGAAGTGCGGGTCACCGGCGTGCCGATACGCTTCTACGCCACACCCGGCAGCGTTCGCCTGCATCCGCCGCTGCTCGGCGAGCACACGCGCGCGCTGCTCGGAGAGCTCGGGTACAGCGCGGAGGAGGCCGCGGCAATGATCCGCGACGGGCTGGTTGCCGACAACGCCGAGATCGAGGCACGAAGCGCGTTGCATTCGCGGCGGCCGTAGCGCCGCCTGCGGTCCGGCCAGATCCGGACCGTTCCCCTTCGTCGTGCGGAAACCGGCGTTCCGGCGTATTGCGCGCGCTGGAATCCGCCCGTCGCGTTTGGGCCGGATTCCCGACTGTCCAGATCGGATATTCATTCGGCCGACTGTGATCCATCGCGCGTCCCGCGCATCGGGCATGCCTTACTAGACTCCGGGGCGGAGCAACACCGCAGGGCATCGCGACACGCGACGCCCGTCCACCACGACATCGAGAGGTATCCGCCATGTCACCCGTCAACCTGCACCCGCACCTCCCGCAGCCTACACCGGCGCGATTCGCCGGCCGGACCCTCGCGCTCGCGATCGGCGTCGCGGCGCTCGGCGCCATGAACGGGCCGGGCGCGGCCGCACAGGATGGCGCGGCGCCGTCCGCGCAAGGGCAGATCGAGGAAATCATGATCACCGCGCGGCGGCGCGAGGAAAACCTGCAGGTGGTGCCGGTATCGGTCACTGCATTCAGCGCACGCGACATCCAGGAGCTCGGCGTCACCGATATCTCGCACCTCAGCCAGATGACCACCAACCTGATCATCATGCCCAATACCGGCGGCAACGACGGCACGCTGGTCTGCATGCGCGGATTGTGCCGCACCGACTTCACGATCACGGAAGACCCGATGGTCGGTGTCTACCTCGACGGCGTCTACATCGGCAAGTCGATCGGATCGCTGTTCGACGTCGCGACGCTGGACCGCGTGGAGGTGCTGCGCGGGCCGCAGGGCACGCTCTACGGCAAGAACACGGTCGGCGGCGCGGTGGTGCTGCATACGCGCAAGCCCAGCGGCGAACTGGGCGGCGAGGCCACGGTGACCGCCGGCGACTACGGTCGCCTGGACGGGAGGGCGTACCTGGAGTTCCCCGTGACCGAGGGGCTCGCGGCGAGCCTGGCGGTGCTCAGCAAGAACCGCGATCCCTTCGTCGACAACGATCTCGGCGAGGATATCTGGGACGAGGACAGCCAGTCGCTGCGCGGCGCCGTGCGCTGGACGCCCAACGATCGGTTCACGGCCGATTACTCCTACGACTGGCAGGAGAAGCGCGAGCAGGCGATGGTTTCGCAGCTGACCTCGGCCAGCGGGGTGCTGGGTGCCATCCATGGCGCCAATGTGCGCACGGACCGCGCGGACAACGTCACCAGCTACGGCGAGGCGCGCAATGACGTCGACCTCGAGGGTCACGGGCTCACGCTGAGCTACGACATCGGCGACGCGGGCTGCTTCACCGACCTCGTGCTGAAGTCGATCACCGGCTATCGTGAATCGGAGAACTACCTGGTCAACAACGCAATGGGCACCGCGACGCCGCTGCTGTACAACGATCCGGACCACTTCACGCTGGAATCGACCAGCCAGGAGTTCCAGCTCGCGGGCAGCGGTTTCGACGGCTACCTCGATTTCGTCGCCGGCCTGTTCTACTTCAACGAGGAAGGCGATTACATCAACACGCAGATGATCGACCTGTTCGAGCTGAACCAGCAGTTCTACACCGAGATCGACAACACCAGCCTGGCGGCCTTCGGCGAGGTGTCCCTGCACGTCACCGACAGGTTCACGACCTCGCTCGGCGTGCGCTACACCGACGAGGAGCGCGAGCAGAACCATCGCGTCACGCTCGACGGCGGGGCCGGATTCACCTACCTCGACACCTTTGCGCAGACCTTCGGGGGTTACCCGACCCCGATTCCGACCGAGATCGACGACACGGGACTCTCGCCGCGCGTGTCGCTGAACTACCAGTGGACCGACGACCTGATGAGCTACGTCAGTTATACCCGCGGCTTCAAGAGCGGCGGCTTCAACGCCCGCAGCACCACGCCGCTGCAGTGGGGTCCCTACGACGACATGCAGGTCGACAGCTACGAGGCGGGCGTCAAGTCCATGTGGCTCGACAACCGGCTGCGCTTCAACATGAGCGTGTTCTACGAGGACCTGAGCGATATGCAGACGCAGGTCAACGCGGTGGATCCGGGCTCGCAGGGCGGCTATTCCACGGTGGTGCAGAACGCCGCCTCCGCGACCATCAAGGGCCTGGAACTCGAGACGATCGTCATGCTGGTGCCGGGCCTCGACATCACGGCGGGCTACGGCTACGTCGATCCCGAATACGACGAGTTCCTGTCCTTCGACAACATCTCGGGGGCGATCAGCGACATCTCGGACGACCGCGCCTTCGAGTACACGCCCGAGCACAGCTACAACGTCTCGCTGAACTACACCTTCCCGCGATTCAGCGACAATGGGGAGATGCGCGCGCGCCTCGACTGGTCCGGCATGAGCGAGGTGGTGTTCACGCCCAAGATCAGCGGCAACGACGATATCGCGCAGGACGACTACAGCGTGCTCAATGCGCGCGTGGGTTACCACGACATCGCTCTCGGCGACGGTACCCTGGCCGTATCGGCCTGGATCAGGAACGCGACCGACGAGGAGTACAAGATCGGCGGCTTCGAGTTCGACCTGGCGAGCTACGGCCTGGGGCGCGCGAGCACCAGTCAGTGGGGCGAGCCGCGAACCTACGGACTCGACGTCAGCTACAGCTTCGGCTCGATGTAGCCGGGCGTAGCACAGAGCGGAGGGTCCGCCCCATGAAGGTCTACACCACCGCGCCGCTGGAGGATCCCAGGCGGGCGCGGACCATCTACCGCGAGCTCGAGGAGATCGGCTACGACGGGGGATTTTCCTTCGAAGCCAAGCACAACCCCTTCCTCGCGCTCGCGGTGGCGGCGGAGCACACGCAACGGATGCGTCTCGGCACCGCGATCGCGATCGCCTTTGCGCGCAACCCTATGGACCTTGCCGGGCTCGGTTACGACCTTCAGCTGATCACCGGTGGTCGCTTCGTGCTGGGCCTCGGCACGCAGGTCAGGCCGCACATCGAGAAACGCTTTTCCTCGACCTGGTCGCATCCCGCGGCGCGACTGCGCGAGATCGTGCTGGCGATCCGCGCGATCTGGGATTGCTGGGAGGGCAAGGGGGCGCTCGATTTTCGCGGCCGGTTCTATCGCCACACGCTGATGATCCCGGCTTTCGATCCGGGACCGAACCCGTTCGGTCCGCCACCGGTATTCACCGGCGGCTTCGGGCCGCTGATGACCGAGCTCGCGGGCGAGGTCTGCGACGGTTTCATCGCCCACCCGTTCACCACGCGCAAGTCGCTGCTGGAGATCACGCTGCCCGCGATCTCGCGCGGGCTGGCGCGTGCCGGGCGCGAGCGGGATTCGCTGGAGCTCATGTGCGCGACGCTGGTCGTCACGGGCGATGACGAGCAGCAACTCGAGCGCGCCAGGCTCGCGGCGCGCAAGCAGCTGGCCTTCTACGGATCCACCCCCGCCTACCGGCTCACGCTCGACTGCCACGGCTGGGGCGCGCTGCACGAGGAGCTGAACCGCCTGTCGAAACTCGGTCGCTGGGACGACATGGCCGGGCTGATCGACGACGGGATACTCGAGACGATCGCGGTGGTGGGCGCGCGCGCGGAGATCGCGCCGAAGCTGCGTGCCCGACTGGCGGGGATCGCCGACAGCGTCAGCCTCACGCACAACCGCTGTCCCGACCCGGGACACTGGGCCGACGTGGTGCGGGCGCTGAAGGCCGATGCCGCGAAGGACTGAGCGCGGCGCTCGGCGCTGCGCTCCAGCGGGCCGGCGTGCTGGACGCATGCGCGGCCATGGGGGATGATCTCTCCGTCGCCGTATGACGAGAGGAGAGTGTCCCGATGAGCGCCGCCGAGCCCCTGCTTCCGGAGATCGACTTCGCCTACGCGGAAGTGCCGGACCTGCACGATCTGATAGACACCCTGCGCCCGCACGGACCGGTGGTGCCGGTGAAGTACCTCGGCGACACGGTGTGGCTGATCAACAGTTACAGGGAGCTCAAGCGTGCCTTCTCGGACGAGGAGCATTTCGCCTCCGAGGCCGCCTACCGCGTGCACTCCGAGCCCTCGATGGGGCGCACGCTGCAGACCATGTCCGGCGAGATGCACCGCATCAACCGTGCGCTGGTATCGAAGCCGTTCTTCCCGCGGCAGATGCGCGAGTCGGTGGAGTCGCTGATCGTGCCGGTCGCCGACGAGTTGCTCGACCGCATCGAGGGCAGGGACGAGGTGGAGTTCGTGCAGGCCTTCACACGCCCGTTTCCGTTCACCGTGATCACGCGGATGCTGGGGATCCCGGTCGACAACGAGGGCAGGCTGCTCGAGTGGGCGCTGAAACTGATCGACTATCCCTGGGATCCCGAGGGCGCGCTGCGCGCCAAGCGTGACTTCGGCGCGTACATGCAGCCGATACTGGAGGCGCGGCGCAGCCATCCGGGCGATGACGTGATCTCCACGCTGGCCACTGCCGAGTTCGAGGGCAAGCGGCTCGATGACGAGGAGATCCTGTCGTTCCTGCGGCTGCTGTTCCCGGCCGGTTCGGACACCACCTACAAGGTCGGCGGCAGCCTGTTCTACGCGGTGCTGTCCGATCCGGCCATCCGCGCCCGCGCCTTGCAGGACGGCGCGCAGCGCGAGGCCATCGTGCAGGAGGCGCTGCGCTGGCAGCCACCGACCGCGCTGCTGCCGCGCCGCTGCAGCAAGGACACCGAGCTCGGCGGCGTGAAGATCCGCAAGGACGACTGGGTGCTGTTCGGTATCACGGCGGCCAACAGTGACCCCGCGGTGTTCACCGACCCGCGCCGCTTCGATCCGGACCGTCCCAACAAGAATTTCGCCTTCGGCCACGGGGAACACTTCTGCCTCGGCTCGCATCTCGCGCGACGCGAGCTGGAGACCGCACTGGAGCGCGTGCTGACGCGATTCCCGGCAATGCGTCTGGCGCCCGGCCACAGCGTGCGCTTTACCGGCGGCCCGCTGCGCGGCACGCCGGAGCTCTGGGTGCGCCCGGGCGGCTGACCGCGTGATCCGGCGCGCCGGGTGCCGTCCTCGTCGCGACGGGCGTCGGTGCGGCGCGAACCTGTCCGCAGCGTAATGCGCCGTTCGTTTACTCGCGATTACCGCTGCATTATAAAAGGCCGCACATTGCGTGGGTGATCGGTGCGTCTGCGCCTGCACCACGCGGCCACCGCGACGAGGCCAGTGTCGTCGCGCCTGCGGAGCGACCGACGATGAACCAGATCACGCTGATGCCCGTGGAACCCTGCGAGTCCAGGACCACGCGCAATCCCTCGATCCCGATCGGCTGGTACGCGATCTCCTGGAGCAACGAACTGCGCCGTGGCGAGGTGAAGCCGGTGACGGCCTTCGCGCGCGAGCTGGTGCTGTTCCGCACGCGCTCGGGCAAGGCCGTGGTGCAGGATCCGTACTGTCCGCACATGGGCGCGCACCTGGGGCACGAGGGCAGGGTGGTCGGGGAGAGCATCGCCTGCCCGTTCCATGGCTGGCGCTTCGACGCGAGCGGCGCCTGCGTGGAGATCCCCTATTGCGACGAGATTCCCGAGCGCGCGCGGGTGCGCGCCTGGCATGTGCACGAAGTGAACGAGATGATCTTCGTGTGGTATCACCCGGGCGGCGCGCCGCCGGCATGGCAGGTGCGCGAGCTGCCCGAATTCACCTCGCCCGACTGGAGCGAGTCGCGTCACATCGAGTTCGACATCCCGGTGCACGTGCAGGACATGTGCGAGAACACCTGCGACCCGGTGCACTTCAAGTACGTGCACCAGCAGCCCGATGTGCCGCCGGCCGAGGTCGGTATCGATGCCGACGGGCGCATCATGACGATGACGCTGCAGAACCGTTTCGTCGAGCCGCCGCTGGCACTCACGGCAACGGTGCACAACATCGGCCTGGCGGAGGTTCGTACCGTTTACGGTCCCGGTGCGGAAATGCTGACCTATTCGAGCTCGCTGCCCGTGGACGAGAACCGCACGATCACCCGCTGGTCGCTCACGGTGACCAACGCGATCGTCGATATGGCGGGCGACCAGCACATCAACGGCATCATC
>JAKJFB010000011.1 GCA_022705125.1 Pseudomonadota bacterium | reverse complement strand
AGTGGGTGCGCAACCGTGCGCGAGAATACACCGCCGGGGCGCTCGAGCTGACGGATCCGCGCATCTCGCCCGCGCGCGCGGACCTGCGCGGCCTGCCGCCGCTGTACCTGCAGGTGGCCCAGTTCGACACCATGGCCGACGGCGCGCTCGCGCTGGCGGCGAACGCGCTGCACGCGGGGGTGGAGGTCACGCTGGAATCGTGGCCCGGCCTGATCCACGGCTGGCACGGGCTGGCGAATGCCGGCGTGCCCGAGGCAGCGGCCGCGTGGGCGGCGATCCGCCGCTACGTGGACGCACGAATGTAGTCCGGATTCATCCGGACGTGTCGTCCGGCGCGAGGATCTCCACGCCGGCGATGCGCGCCTGCGCGTCCCAGTCGCGGAAATTGCACACCTGGCCGTGCCGGCGCACCTCGGCGAGCGCCCCGAGATCGAGATCGGCGTAGACCCACTGCGCGCGATCCAGTTCGCCTTCCACGAGCACGCCGTCGTCGGGAAAGCCGTAGTCGACCGGCGCATACACGGCGGCGGCGCCGGTGTTGCGGTCCACCGCCGCCGACCATGGCGCCTCGCCAACGGTGGGCGACTGCACCACGAAGCACTGGTTCTCGAGCGCGCGGGCGCGGCTGCCGAGGCGCACGCGGTGGTAGCCGGCACGCGTGTCGGTGCAACTCGGCACCAGGATCAGGTCCGCGCCCGCAGCGACCTGGCGGTGCGCGAGCAGCGGGAACTCCGAGTCGTAGCAGATGTTGATGCCGATGCGCCCGAACGCGGTGTCGAAGACCTTCAGCGTGTCGCCGGCGCCGATGTGCCATTCCTCGGTTTCGAAGCGCGTCATCTGCAGCTTGTCCTGGAACATCCGGCGCCCGTCGGGGTGGAACAGGTGGCAGCGGTTGCGGTAGCTGCCGTCGGCGAGCCGCACCGGGTAGCTGCCGGCCACGATGCAGGCGCCGTGCGTGCGGGCCAGGCGCGCGAACAGCGCGAGAAAATCCGCCAGCAACTCCTGCATGGCGCTGAGCTGCCGCGGCAGCGACAGCGGCACCTCGGGGCCGAACAGCGAGGCCAGCTCCATCGCGAAGTATTCGGGGAACAGCAGCAGCCTGGCCCCGGCGAGCGCGGCCTCGTCGACCCAGGCCGAGATCCGGCGCTCGTAAGCGGCCCAGTCCGCGAGCGGCGCGACGTCGTATTGCGCGGCGGCGACGCGCACCGTGCGGGCTGGCGATGGCGTGTTCACGCGGGCAGCTCCTTGAACCAGAAGCGCATCGTGTGCTCCGTGTCTGCGTCCCGGTCGATGTCCTTCCACGCCAGTTGCATCGTCAGCCCGGGCTCCGGGGCGTAGCCGAAGTGGCGCCACGCGGCGTCGAGCGGTACGTAATCGCGCGGTCGCAGCGGATGATCCGCGGGGCGCTGCACGGCGCAGAAGCAGATCTGCGTGAAGCCGCCGAGCCGCCGCGCCCAGTCCTCGCGCCCGCGGAAGAACGCGCGGTAGATGCCGCGGCCGCGGTATTCCGGCAGCAGCACCGACTCGCCGCAGTAGAAGATGCGCGCGGGATCCAGGCCGAGACGCGCAAAAGGCTCGCGGAACGCCGCGGTCTCGTGCGCCATCGGGATGCCGGTCGAGGCGCCGACGATGGCCTCGCCCTCGCATGCCAGCACCGCCATCGCCGCGTCGCAGCTCGCGTAGGTGCGCAGGTAGCCGGTCTCGTAGGCCTCGGAGCCGTCGTAGAGGTAGGGATAGTCGCGGAACACGGTCATGCGCAGGCGCGCCAGCGCCGGGATCGCGGCGACGAGCTCATCGCCCGCGACGGTGCGGATCTCCATCTCAGGACCGCACCTGCTGCAGCCAGTGCTCGAGATTGTAGTAGTTGGTCACGCGCGCGATCCTGCCCTCGCGGATCTCGAAGAAGGCGCCGGCGCGCAGCACGTAGCGCTGGCCCTTCGCCTCGGGCAGGCCGGCGTCGCTGGCGAGGTACTCGCCGTGCACGACGAACTCGGCCGCGGCGCGCGTGTCCTCGTCATTCGCCATGACCACGATGTCGCTGATCTGCTCGCGGTAGCAGCGGTTCATGCGCTCCATGAAGTGCCCGAACGCGTGGCGCCCGACTTCGCGGCGGCCCTGGTTGATGTCGTGTGCGACATCCTCGTGCAGCAGGCCGAGCATTGCATCCATGTCGCCGGCGTTGAAGGCGTCGTAGTAGCGGGTGATCAGTCCGGCAGCGCTCATGCTCAGCGCTCCCCGCGCCGGATCAGGCGGAACACGCCGTAGGAGGGGTCGGCTTCGCCGGGCTTGCCGATGTAGGAGCCCTCGATGATCGGGTTGTCGAGGTTCACGATCGAGGGATCGTGCAGCGTGGCCCAGTCGGCGACCACGGCCTTGTGCAGGAACTTCCACACGCCGTCGCGCTTTTCGTACTTGTCGAAATAGCGTCCGCCGATCAGCAGGTCGAGCTTGCCTCCGTCCTCCTTCTTCACCTGGTGGAACGCCAGCACGTAGATCTCGCCCTCGGCATAGCTGCCTTCGATCCTGATGTTCGCGGTGGTCATGTTGTGGTGCAGGATCGCCATGCCTTCCTGGATCTTCGGCAGCGTGGCGATGAAGTCCTTCGCCAGGCCCTTGAAGAAGGAACCGTGGTCGTCGGTGGCGTCGTCGTGGTACAGCGCGGCCATCTTCACGTTGTCGTGGCGGTCGGCCGCCGTGAAGTAGGCGGCCAGCAGGTCGCGGATGGCCTGCTTGTCGATCAGCTCCTGCAGTTCGGGGGGGTAGGCGTGGCTCATGCGGGTACTCGCGTGGTTGGCGTGACGGACGGGGCGATTATGCCCAAGCGCCGGGGGGGCTGGCACCTGTCCGGCGCCGGATCAATGCGCCGGTTGGGTTGGCGACGCCGCGCGGTGCTAACATCGGCGTGCGGACGATTCCAATAACACGGGAGGCCCGATGCGCAGACTGGCCCTGATCGATGCGTTCTTCCTGATGAACGAGACCCGCCAGACGCCGATGCACGTGGGCGGGGTCAACCTGTTCACGCTGCCCGAGGGCGCCGACGAGCAGGAGTTCCTGTCGCACCTGGGAAACATCCTGCGCCACGAGGGCCCGCTGCGCCGGCCCTTCGGCGAGCGCCTGAAGATGGGCCCGCTCGGCGTGGCCGGCCCGCTCTACTGGGAGCCCGACACCCAGCTCGACATGGACTACCACGTGCGCCACTCGGCGCTGCCCAAGCCCGGGCGCTACCGTGAACTGTTCGCGCTGGTGTCGCGGCTGCACGGCACGCTGCTCGACCGCAACCGGCCGCTGTGGGAGATGCACCTGATCGAGGGGCTGCAGAAACGCCAGTTCGCCACCTACATGAAGGCGCACCACTGCGCGATCGACGGCATCGGCGCGATGCACCTCACGCAGAGCATGATGTCGAGCCGTCCGCGCACGCGCATCCGCTATTCGCCGTTCTCGGTGGAGGCCTGCGAGGCCTACCGCAAGAAGCTGGGCGCCACGAAGTCCCGGGTGCACGAGCCCGACGCGCACGAGCTGCGCGCGGTGGCCGAGGTGCTCAAGCAGCAGTTCGACAGCAGCCGCAACATCGCCGCGGCGCTGGGTCGCTACGCGAACGTGTGGTTCGGCCGCGGCGGCGATCTCGCGGTGCCTTGGCACCACATTCCGCGCACCCCGTTCAACACGCCGGTGAGCGGGTCGCGCCGCTTCGTGGCGCAGTCCTGGCCTTTCGAGCGCGTGCGCGCCGTTGGCAAGGCCTTCGACGGCACCCTGAACGACGCGGTACTGGCGATGTGCTCCGGCGCGCTGCGCCGCCACCTGCTCGACCAGGACGCGCTGCCCAGGGAGTCGCTGAAGGCGATGGCGCCGGTGTCCTTGCGCGCCGAGGGCGACGTGGACTCGGCCAATGCCGTGGGCTTCTTCACGGCCGATCTCGCCACCCAGATCGCGGACCCTGCCGAGCGCGTGCGCGCGATCCAGCGCTCGATGCATGCCGCCAAGCAGCAGTTCGCCGGCATGACGCGCGAGGAGATCGCGCTGTATACCGTCCTCACGAACGCGCCGCTGCTGCTGACCACGGTGCTCGGGCTCGCGAGCCGCTTCCCTGCTTTCAGCACGGTGGTCTCGAACGTGCCCGGGCCGCGCCAGACGATGTACTGGAACGGCGCGCGGCTCGACGGCATCTACCCGGCCTCGATTCCGTTCCACGGCTTCGCGATGAACATCACGCTGGTCAGCTACGCCGACAAGCTGGATTTCGGCATCGTGGCGTGCCGGCGTTCGGTGCCCGGTGTGCAGCGCATCATCGATCACATGGAGGAGGCGCTAGTGGAACTCGAGGAAGCCGCCGGATTGCGGCGCGCACGCCGTGGCGTGCGCCGCGCGCGACGCGCCGGCTGAGTCCCGCGGATGCGCCAGGTGACGCGGAAACGGGCCATGCCCAGGGGCTCGCTCGCGGCGGTGTCGTTGCTGGCCGCGTTGTTCGCGGGCTGCACCGACCAGGCGCCACCGCCCGCCCCGGGTGCCGACGCGCAGGGCCACAGCGCCCCGACCGCGGCGACCATCAGCGTGAACCGTGCCGCCGCGAAGGATCTCGCGCTCGATGACACGCGCGATTTCGAGGACGCCCGCCGCGGCCTGATCGCCAGCGTGCCGGAGCTGGTGGTCGCGGGCCCCGGCGCGGCGCCGATCTGGGACATGCCGGGTTATTCCTTTATCGAGGGCGCGGCGCCCGACAGCGTGAACCCGAGCCTGTGGCGGCAGGCCAAGCTCAACAACATCCACGGGTTGTTCCAGGTCAGCGAGGGCATTTACCAGCTGCGCGGCTTCGATCTGTCGAACATGACGCTGATCGAGGGCGAGCAGGGATGGATCGTGGTCGACCCGCTGACCTCGCGCGAGACCGCCGCGCGCGCGCTCGCCTTCGCGCGCGAGCACCTCGGCGAGCGGCCGGTCAGCGCGATCATCTTCACGCACAGCCACGTGGATCACTTCGGCGGCGTGCTCGGCGTGGCGAGCGCCGAGGAGATCGCCGCGCGCGGCATCCGCGTGATCGCGCCCGAGGGTTTCATGGAGGAGGCGACCAGCGAGAACATGCTGGCCGGCACCACGATGGGCCGGCGCGCCGCGTACATGTACGGCCAGCACCTGGCGCACGCGCCGCGCGGGCACGTCGACACCGGACTCGGCAAGGGCCCCGCCTTCGGCAGCGCCGGCATCGTGGCGCCCACCGAGACCGTGGGCCGCACCGGCGAGGAACTCGTGATCGACGGCGTGCGCTTCGTGTTCCAGTACACGCCGGGCTCGGAGGCCCCCGCGGAGTTCACGTTCTACCTGCCGGATCTGAAGGCCTTCTGCGGCGCCGAGATCGTCTCGCACACCCTGCACAACCTCTACACGCTGCGCGGCGCGAAGGTGCGCGACGCGCTGAAATGGAGCGGCTACATCGACGAGGCGATGCGTCTGTTCGGCGATGCGCAGGTGTATTTCGGCAGCCACCACTGGCCGCTGTGGGGCGAGGCGCGCATCACGGATTTCCTGCAGAAGCAGCGAGACACCTATCGTTATATCCATGACCAGACGCTGCGCCTGGCCGCGCTCGGACGCACACCGCAGCAGATCGCCGACGAGCTGGAGCTGCCCGCGTCGCTCGCGCGCGAGTTCGCCAACCGCGGCTACTACGGCACCGTGCGGCACAACGCGAAGGCGGTCTACCAGTTCTACTTCGGCTGGTACGACGCCAACCCCTCGCGCCTGAACCCGCTGGCGCCGGCCGAGGCGGCGCCGCGCTACGTGGAGTTCATGGGCGGCGGCGCCGCGGTGCTGGCGAAAGCGCAGGCTTCTTTCGACAAGGGCGATTACCGCTGGGTTGCCGAGGTGCTGACCCACCTGGTGTTCGCCGAGCCGGACAATGGCGCGGCGCGCGAACTGCTGGCGCGCGCCTACGACCAGCTCGGTTACCAGGCGGAATCGGGGCCGTGGCGCGACGCCTACCTGAGCGGCGCGTGGGAGCTGCGACATGGCGTGCCGCAGGAGGCGGGCGATGTGGGCGCGGTGCTGGAACTGCTGCGCAACACGCCCATAGAGCGCTTCCTCGACACCATGGCCGTACGCCTCGACGGCGCGAAGGCAGCCGAGCGGCACACCGTCATCAACCTGGTGCTGAGCGATACCGGCGACAGCCACGTGCTCGAACTGGCCAACGGCGTGCTGCACCACTGGCGCGAGCCCGCGCGCGCGCAGGCCGATGCCACGATCACGGTCACGCACGCGCTGTTCATCGACCTGCTGACCGGGCGGGCGGGATTGCGCGAAACCCTGGGCTCCGATGCGCTGGATGTCGACGGCAGCCGCGTCGAGCTGCTGCGATTCTTCGCGCTGTTCGAGCAGCCCGATACCGCGTTCCCGATCGTCGCGCCGTAGGTCTTGTGGGTTCGGCTTCAGCCGGACGCTTGTCGGGCTGAAGCCCGACCCACATCGCAGCAGCGGTTGACTTCGACGACCACGTGCGCCAGCAGCGGGATCTCCCGTAGCAGCGCCTTGTAGTGTTCCGGCGGACGCGGATCGTGTGTCACCACGGAAAGGCTGGCGGCGTAATGGCGCGGCCCGAGCGGCCACACGTGCAGGTCGGCGATGCGGTTGTCGGCGTCGGATTCGATGGCGCGCGTGATCGCGGCCTGGGTCTTCTCGTCGGCGGCCGCGTCCAGCAGGATGTGGCCGCTGTCGCGCAACAGGCCCCAGGCCCAGCGCGCGATCACGAGCGCGCCGATGATCCCGACCACGGGGTCCAGCCAGGTCCAGCCCACGTACTTGCCTGCGAGCAGCGCCACGATCGCGAACAACGAGGTGAGCGCATCGGCGAGCACATGGAAGTAGGCCGCGCGCAGGTTGTGGTCGTGGTGACCATGGTCATGGTCATGGTCCTCCGCGCGATCATGGTCGTGGTGATGGTCGTGCAGCATCGCGCCGCACACCAGGTTGACCACGAGGCCGGCCACGGCGACGCCGATCGCCTGGCTGTAGTGAATCGCCTGCGGCTCGATCAGTCGCATCCCCGATTCCAGTGCCATCATGAGCGCGACCATGGCCAGCGCCACCGCGCTGGCGAAGCCGCCGAGCACGCCGACCTTGCCGGTACCGTAGCTGTAGCGCGGGTTCGTCGCGTGGATGCGCGCGTAGCGATAGGCGAACAGCGTGATGCCGAAGGCGGCGACATGCGTGGCCATGTGCCAGCCGTCGGCCAGCAGCGCCATCGAGCCGCTGGCCGTGCCGGCCACGATCTCGATCACCATCATCACCGCGGTGAGCGCAATCACGCGCCGCGTGCTGGTCTCGGCGTGGCCGCTGTGGCCACCGAAATCGTGGCTGTGGCGCCAGCCGTTCATGTCGTGGTCGTGCATTGGCAGGGGTGGTCCGGGTCCGTTCGGGGCGAAAGTATACGCAAGGATGCGCGGGCCGATGCGACGAGTCGCCGCCGGCGCACGACGCGCGTGTTGCGGGAAATCCGCGGGGGCGCGCTTCAGCGCGGCGTGGCGCGTTGCCCTTGCCGCGGACTGTTGCGCAACGGCGCAAGCAGTTCCTTCAGCCCGTTGTGGTCGATCTCGTGCATGAGCGCCAGCAGCCGGCCGATCTCGCCCGGCGGGAAGCCCTGGCGCGCGAACCAGGCGAGGTAGTTGCCGGGCAGGTCGGCGATCAGCCGGCCCTGGTACTTGCCGAAGGGCATCGGCAGCGTCACCAGCTTGCGCAGGGATTCGCTGTCCATGTTCATCCCGGGGCCAGCGCTCGCGTGAGGAAGGGCAGGCTGCGCTCCAGGCGGTAATCGATGCCGGAGTGGGTGCCGTCGAATTCCTCGTAGGTGTGCACGATGCCGTGGCGCGCCAGCTCGCGCGACAGCTGGCGGCAGCCGTAGTGGATGTGGAACTGGTCGCGCCAGCCGCAGTCGATGAAGATGCCGCGCATCGACGCCAGGTTCGCGCGGTGCGCGGCGACCATGTGGATCGGGTCGTGCGCCAGCCAGCGCTGCCAGCGCGCCTCGATCAGCTCGCCGGTCTCGAGGTGAAAGGGCAGGCGAAAGCCGTTGGGCGCGCGCGGGTCCGGGTCGTAGCTCGCGGCCATAGCGAGATTCATCAGGCACATGGTCTGCGCGTGCCCGGGCCGGTCGGTTTTCCAGATGTGCTCCAGAAAGCGGCGCACGCGGCCATCGTCGACACCGGGCTTCAGCGCAGCGCTGGCCTTTTCGGTGTCGTACCTCCCTGCCGTGCGCGCCGGGCGGCGGTATTTCGCCAGTTCGTCCAGCGTGTTCGGCCAGTCGGCGCGGTAGAGGAAGTCGAAGTAGGCATCGCCCGAGTGGTTCGCCACCGCGCCCCAGTGCCCGGCGTATTTCATCGCGTGCACGATCGCGCCGTAGCCGCCCGAGGACTTGCCGAAACAGCCGCGCGAATCGCGGCTGGCGCGGGTGCGGAATTCCTGGTCGATGGCGGGGATCAGTTCGCGCGTGAGGTAGTCGGCGTAGCGCCCGATCGCGCTCGAGTTGATGTACTGGTTGCCGCCGAGCGCGGTGAAACAGTCGGGAAACACCACGATCGCCGGCTTCATGCGCTTCTGGTGCACCAGGCGCGCCAGCCGCTCGGGCACGTTCTCCTCGAAACCGCGCCAGGCGAGGTGTGCCGGCCCCGAGCCCATGAACCCCGCGAGATCGAACAGCACGGGGAAGCGCCGGCGCGGGCCGGAGGCGTGGTATTGCGGGGGCAGCCAGGCGTGCAGCTTGCGCACGTGGGGGTCGCCGAGCGGGTTGTCCCGCAGCACCGTGGAGACGTGCTCGAGCGTGACGAGCTGGCCCTCGGGCCAGTTGCTGCGTTTCAACGACATGGCTCGATTCCTCCTGCCGGGCTGCGCCCGATGTTATTGCCAGCTGAAGCGCGGCTGGGCGAAGTGGCCGACGCGGGTGTGGCGCCCGGCGAAGGCGACCTCGCGGAACTGGTAGAGGATGGCGCCGGTCGGGGCGTGCAGTTCGTCGCCGATCGTCGGCAGGCGCAGGCTGATGGCGGGCTGCTCGCTGTGCGGTACCGGGTGCAGGGTCGGGAGCGCGGGCGACGCGAGCTCGGCCAGCGGGATGCGATAGATCCGGGCGACCTCGCGCGGATCCGGCGCCAGGCCGGTCTCGTCCTCGATCCACAGCACGAAGGGCCGCATGCGGAAGCCCGACTGCGTGGCGTAGTCATCGAGCGTGCCCAGGATGTCCGAGCGCGCGGCGCTGATGCCGATTTCCTCGTGCAGTTCGCGCAACGCCGCGTCGGCCTCGCTCTCGCCGGGATCGACGCGCCCGCCCGGCAATGCGAACTGGCCCGCGTGGCGCTTGATCGTCTCGGGGCGCCGGGTCAACAGGCAGGCGGCCTCTCCGTGCGCGCCGGCGACGATGGCGATCACCACGGCGGCGCGCCGCAGTTCCTCGGGGCTGAGGATGTGCGAGGTGAAAGTCTCGAGGCGGGCGGCGATGGACGAGCGCAACGCGGCGCCGAACGGCAGGTCGCCGTTCAGGCGCTCATCGCAAGAGTCAGGCGGGGCCGCGCGGGGCTGTAACGTTCCAGGCATTCACTGGCCTTGTCGCGGCATTTGCCGCAGCAGGTACCGACCAGCAGCGTGTCTTCGAGATGCGCCATGGTCGCGGCGCCGTTGTACACGGCATCCGCGATCTCGCTGTCGGTCACGGCATTGCAGATACAGACGTACATCGAGGCCTCCCGGGGGAGAAGATGCGAACGATGGCGTCATGCTAGGTGAAATGAGAGTGATTCGCAATACAAAAACATTACAGATCCGTAGCGCATTCCGCGCCGCCGGAGTGCTTACATCTTCGACTGCAGGTAGTTCTCGATTCCGACCTTGCCGATCAGCTCGAGTTGGGTCTCGATCCAGTCGATGTGCTCCTCCTCGGACTCGAGGATGTCCTCGAACAGTTCGCGCGAGACATAGTCGCGCACCGATTCGCTGTGCGCGATGGCCTCGCGCAGCACCGGCACCGCCTCCAGTTCGAGCGCCAGGTCGGCCTCGAGGATCTCGCGGGTGTTCTCGCCGATGCGCAGCGTGCCGAGGTCCTGCAGGTTCGGCAGGCCCTCGAGGAACAGGATGCGCTCGATCAGCCGGTCGGCATGCTTCATCTCGTCGATCGATTCGTGGTACTCGTGCTCGTCGAGTTGCTTGAGGCCCCAGTTCTTGTACATGCGCGCATGCAGGAAGTACTGGTTGATTGCGGTGAGCTCCTGGCGGAGGACCTTGTTGAGGAACTGGATGACCTGCTTGTCGCCTTTCATTGCGGGAAACTCCGTGAGCTGGAAATTGAGGGGCATGCTACCAGTTTTGTCGCGACGCTACCGCCGCCGGTTGGCTCAGAGCCCGCGTTCGAGGATGCCGCGCAGGCCGCTCACGTCATAGCCGGCCTGTGCGGCGGCGGCGATCACCGCGTCGGCGTTGCCGCCGCCGGCCTGCGCCAGCGCCCACAGCGTGGTCGAGCGCGTGCCGCTGCGGCAGAAGGCCAGCACGGGTTGTTCCGCGTGCGCCAGCAGCGCGCGGAAGGCGTGCACGTCGCGCTCGGTCAGTGCGCCGGACACCACGGGAAGGTGGTGGTATTCGAGTCCCTGCTCGCGCGCCGCAGCCTCCAGCTCCCGCGCCGAAGGTTGCAGGAAGTCCTCCCCGTCGGGCCGGTTGTTGATCAGCGTCCTGAAGCCGAGCCGCGCGGCGTCGGCGATTTCCCGCACCGAGAGCTGCGGAGCGACGCTGACAGCGTCGCTGAGCTTGCGCACATCCATGCGTGAATCCTGTGGCGAGGCGATGAATCGGAGGCGCACAGCATACGGTGCGCGGCGGCGCGACGGAACAGCGTCATGGTCCGCTGCGACGGCTTGCCGGCAGGCGGGCGCTTGACGCGAACTACCATTCATTTCGGAATAAGGTTTCATCTTTTTATTATTTACTAAATTAGCCGAGCGACCTTAAGCTGCGCGCTTTTTTGGTGCGGCGGAATCCGCACCGACCGGCTGAAAGGAAGTACCGCATGTCCTCTGTTCGAGTTCTGCTCCGCGCCAGCCTGACCCTTGCCATCGCCGGCGGGTCCGCGGCGCACGCCACCAACGGCTACCTGTCGCACGGTTATGGCATCAAGGCCAAGGGTGCGGCCGGCGTGGGCGCCGCGCTGCCCCAGGACACGCTCACGATCGCGACCAATCCCGCCGGCTTGATCGAGGCGGGTCACCGTTCGGACTTGGGAGTGGAGCTCTTCGTGCCGGATCGCGGCGGCGAGATCAAGGGCAATGCCTTCGGTCCGGACCAGTCCTTCGACGGCAACGGCACCGAGTACTTCCTCATTCCCGAGCTGGGCCACAGCCACCTGGTCTGCGACGACCTCGCGGTGGGTTTTGCGATGTTCGGCAACGGCGGCATGAACACCGATTACGACGAGAACCCTTACGCGCGCTTTGGCAGCAAGGGCAAGAGTTACATGAATTTCGAGCAGCTGTTCATCGCGCCGGCATTGGCGTGGGAATTCAGCCCCGGCCAGACGATCGGGCTCGCGCTCAACCTGGCCTACCAGCGCTTCGAGGCGAAGGGCTTGTCTGCCTTCGCGCCGCTCTCGGCCGATCCGGCGAACCTCGAGCACAACGGCACCGACGACGGGTTCGGTGCCGGTGTGCGCATCGGCTGGCTCGGGCAAATCACCGACCGCCTGACGCTCGGTGCCAGCTGGCAGTCGACGACCTGGATGCAGGAATTCGACAAGTACGCCGGGCTGTTCGCCGAGCAGGGTGGCTTCGACGTGCCCGAAAACTACGTACTCGGCGCGGCATTCAAACTCAGCGACGCCACCACCGTCGCGCTCGACTGGCAGACCATCAAGTACAACGATGTCGCTTCGGTGGGCAACGCTCTGGGCCAGCTGTTTCTGGGAAACCCGCTCGGCAGCGACAACGGCCCGGGTTTCGGCTGGCAGGACATGAGTACGCTGAAAATTGCCGTGCTGCACCAGTACTCGGATCGCGTCACGCTGCGCGCAGGCTACAGTCAGGGCGACCAGCCGGTTCCGCGCGACCAGACCTTCTTCAATATCATCGCGCCCGGCGTGGTCGAAGAGCACGTGTCGCTGGGTGCCACCTTTGCCTTCAACGAGCGCAACGAGCTCAGCATCGCCTACACGCGGGGGCTGGAGCACGAGGTGCATGGCAAGGGTTCCATCCCGGCGATGCTCGGCGGCGGCGAGGCCAACATCTCGCTGGCGGAGGATTCCTTCGGCCTGGCGTGGTCGCTAATATATTGACACTCGAGTATTTCCAAAGGTTTCTGACGCATGACTGACTTGGTTCACCTGGTGGCCGGCGGCGCCCTCATCGGCGCCGGCTCGGCCGTGCTCGCCTTGGCCAACGGCCGTATCGCCGGCATCAGTGGCGCCTTCGGCAACCTGCTCGACGGCGACGCCGGTCCGCAGCGCTGGCGGCTCGGCTTCCTGCTGGGGCTGCTGCTGCCCGCGCTCTACCTGCTGCTGAACGGGGTGGATGTGGCGATGGCCGGCGGCGTGGCCTGGCTGCTCGTGGCCGGGTTGCTGGTGGGCATCGGCACGCGCGTCGGCTCGGGCTGCACTAGCGGTCACGGGGTGTGCGGCACCGCGAATCTCTCGAAGCGATCGATCGTGGCCACGCTGCTCTTCATGAGTGCGGCGATGGCTACCGTCTACGTCGTGCGTCACGTGGTGCAGGGGTGAAGCCGATGCGTATTCCCGCCTTCCTCTCCGCCCTCGTCGCCGGCCTGCTGTTCGGTACGGGATTGATTGTTTCGGGCATGACGGACCCGCGAAACGTGCTGGCTTTCCTCGATATCGCCGGTAACTGGAACCCCGGGCTGGCGGTGGTGATGGCAACGGCCATCGCGATCACCGCGCCCGCGTTGTGGCTCCTGAAGAAGCGAGGCAAAACGCTCGCCGGCGAGAGCTGCGACATCGCCAACCGCAACCCGATCGACACGTCGCTGGTCGTGGGCGCGGTGGTGTTCGGCATCGGCTGGGGCATGTCGGGCATCTGCCCGGGACCGGGGCTGATCATCGCCGTCGGCGGCGTGCCTGGCGCGCTGCTGTTCGTCGCCGCGATGGCTGCCGGCATGCGCCTCAGCGGCATCGTGCTGCGCCGCCTGGGCTCCAGCGCCGCCCCCTGACACCCGAGCGGGTCCCGAACAGGGTCCCCGCGCAATGAGGAGTTACCTGGCGAGGGCGCCGAGGGCGAGCTTCAGCAGCGGGTCGGCGACGCGGTCGGGCAGGGCACTCAGTGCAACGCGTTGCGGGTCGGGCTTCACCGAGTAGGCGATGCGCGGGTAGCGCGTCGTCAGGGCGGTGTGCACGACTTCCGCCAGCAGCGCGGGATCGTGCGCCGTGCCCTGTTCCCTGACGGTCGCTTTCTTGAGCGTCTGCAGCAGCTCCTTGAAGTAGCGCGAGGCTTGCGCGACGCGCTCGAAGTTCTGCTCGATGCTGGCAACCATCCCGGTGCGGAACGGCCCCGGCTGGATCTTGATCACCGGCACGTCGAGGAACATCAGTTCTCGCCGCAGTGCGTCGGAGTAGGCCTCGATCGCGTGCTTGCTGAGCGCATAGGCGCCGTTGAAGGGCATCGCGCTCTGCCAGCCGGTCTCTGAGCTGATGTTGACGATGCGGCCCTTGCGCGCCAGCAGCAGCGGAAACAGCGCGTGGTTCACGCGCACCGTGCCCATCACGTTGACGTCGAGCACGCGGCGTATCGTATCGGGGTCGATCTCGATCACCGAGCCCACCGCGAGGATGCCCGCGAAGTTCACGATGCCGTCCAGCCCGTCACAGGTACGCGCCACGCGCCGGCGCGCCGCCTCGCAGCTCGTGGCGTCGGTCACGTCGAGTTGCACCGGGATGACGTCGGTTTCCGCGGCCAGCGCCTTCAGAGCCCTGGCATCGAAATCGGCCGCGAACACGGTCCAGTCCCGCTCTGCCAGGTAGCGCGCGGTAGCGCCGCCAAGGCCGCCGCCCGCGCCGGTGATGAATACGGTTTTCGTGTCGCTGCGTTTGCGGGCCATGCCGCACCTCCCTGATTTCAACAAACTCGTAAAAATCTTACGCCTCCCGGCGCTGCCGGAACTTGGCCTGGATCATCAAAGCGGGCGGAGGGATCAAATTTCGATCAATCGGCGCTGTGTTACCATGCCGCGTCATTTTTCGACGCGTTCCAAGACCATGCGCTGCCCCTTCTGTTCCGCCGCCGACACCAAGGTCATCGATTCACGCCTGGTCGCGGAAGGCGACCAGGTGCGGCGCCGGCGCGAATGCCTGAGCTGCGCGGAGCGCTTCACCACCTACGAGACGGCCGAACTGCTGCTGCCGCGCATCATCAAGCAGAGTGGCGTGCGCGAGCCGTTCAACGAGGACAAGCTGCGCCAGGGCATCCTGCGCGCGATCGAGAAGCGTCCCGTCAGCATGGAGCGCGTCGAGCTGATGCTGAGCCAGATCAAGCATGCGCTGCAGGCGACGGGCGAGCGCGAAGTCGCCTCGCGGGTCGTGGGAGAGCAGGTGATGCGTCAGCTGAAGGCGGTCGATCACGTCGCTTTCGTGCGATTTGCTTCCGTCTATCGCAGCTTCCAGGACCTGAACGAATTCCGCGCCGAGATCGAGCGCCTGGCCGAGGAGCAGGACAGTCCGCCGCCGGGCGCAGCGGGCTAGCCTGCGGCCATGAGCCAGCAGATCACCGACGTGCGCCACATGGCGCAGGCCATCGGGCTCGCGCGCCGCGGCCTGTGCACCACCGCGCCCAACCCGCGCGTGGGCTGCGTGATCGCGCAGGGCGAGCGCGTGATAGCGAGCGGCTTCCACCGTCGTGCCGGTCAGGCACATGCCGAGGTCGAGGCGCTGCGCGCGGCGCGCGAGCCGGTGCGCGGGGCGACCGCCTACGTGACCCTGGAGCCCTGCAGCCACCACGGCCGCACGCCGCCCTGCGCCGATGCGCTGATCGATGTCGGTGTCGCGCGCGTGGTTTCGGCCTCGCTCGATCCGAACCCGCTGGTCGCCGGAAGCGGCCTGGATAGGCTGCGCGCGGCCGGCATCGCGGTCGAATCCGGCATCCTCGAGCGCGAGGCGATGGCGCTGAACCCGGGCTTCTTCAAGCGCATGAGAACCGGGATGCCTTGGGTGCGCGTAAAACTGGCAATGAGTCTGGACGGCCGCACCGCGATGGCCGATGGCAGCAGCAAGTGGATCACCGCGGATGCGGCGCGCGCCGATGTGCAGCGCCTGCGCGCGCGCAGCTGCGCGATCGTGACCGGCGTCGGTACCGTGCTGCACGACGACCCGCGCCTGGATGTGCGTATCGCGACGGATGACGGCGTGACGCCCGGGCGCCAGCCGCTGCGCGTGGTGGTGGATTCGCAGCTGCGCATGCCGCCCTCGGCGCGCGTGATCGGCGCGGCCGGTGACACGCTCGTCGCCACCGCCGGGCGCGATGCCGCCCGCGAGCAGGCGCTCGCCGATGCCGGCGTGACACTGCTGCATTTGCCGGCCCCGGACGGGCGCGTCGACCTGCGCGCGCTGCTCGCGCACCTTGCCGTGGCGCAGTGCAACGAAGTGCTGATCGAGGCCGGCGCAACGCTCGCGGGCGCCGCGCTGCGCGCCGGGCTGGTCGATGAGCTGATCATTTACATGGCGCCCACGCTGATGGGCAGCGCGGCGCGCCCGCTGCTGGACCTGCCGTTCGCGTCGATGGACGAGAAACTCGGGCTGCAGATCAGCGATATCACGGCCGTGGGCAGCGACTGGCGGATCACGGCGAGCGTGGGCGGGGCGTAGGTCGGGCGTACGTCGTGCGTAGGTCGGGCTTCAGCCCGACATCCAACCGACGGTTTCGACTGGAACAGGATTGAAACGAATGTTCGGCTCAAGCCGGACCCACAAGCGCAGATGGAGGCGCGAGCCGCGCGCCCACCTGCAATGTACGATTGACGCGGAAGGTCAGGTACCAATGTTCACAGGAATCATCCAGGCCACCGGCGCGGTGCGCCACCTCGAGCGCCGCGGCGGCGACGTGCGGCTGCACGTCGGCACCGGCAAGCTCGACCTCGGCGACGTGCGCGCGGGCGACAGCATCGCGACCAGCGGCGTGTGCCTCACGGTGGTGGAGTTCGGCACCGACTGGTTCGCGGCCGACGTTTCGCTGGAAACGCTGGGGCTCACCACGCTCGGCGGCCTCGCGGCGGGCGCGCGCGTCAACCTGGAAAAGGCGATGGCGGTGGGTGAGCGCCTCGGCGGGCATATCGTCAGCGGCCATGTCGATGGCGTCGGCGAAGTGCTTTCGATGACGCCCGACGGACGTTCCACGCGCTACAGCCTGCGCGCGCCCGCGGCGCTGGCGCGCTACATCGCGCACAAGGGCTCGATCTGCGTCGACGGCGTGAGCCTCACGGTGAACAGCGTCGACGGCGCCGGGTTCGAGCTGAACATCATCCCGGTAACGGCGCACGAGACCATCTTCGGCGACTACCGTCCCGGCACGCGCGTGAACCTCGAGGTCGATGTGATCGCGCGCTACCTCGAACGCCTGCTGCAGGGCGATGCGGCCGCCCACTCCGGGTCCGCGCACCGCGGCGTCACGCGTGAACTCCTGGCCCAGAACGGATTCCCCGGAACATGAAATTCGACACCACCCAGCAACTGATCGACAGCTTCCGCCACGGCGACATGGTGGTGCTGCTCGACGACGACGACGAAAACCTCGGCGGCGTGCTGCTCGCTCCCGCGCAGGACATCACGGCCGAGACGGTCAACTTCATGGCGCGCCAGGCCCGCGGGCTGATCTGCCTGAGCCTCACGGGCGAACGCTGCGCGCAGTTGCGCCTGCCGCTGATGGTCGAGAGCGCTTCGCACAGCGTCTACGCCAGCCGGTTCACGGTCTCCATAGAGGCTGCCGAAGGCATCAGTACCGGCATTTCCGCCGCCGACCGCGCGCATACGATACGTACCGCCGTGGCGCGCGGCGCGCAGCCGCGCGACCTGGTACAGCCCGGGCATGTGTTTCCATTGCGCGCCGAGCCAGGCGGGGTGCTCAAGCGCGCCGGCCACACCGAGGGCGGCTGTGACCTCGCGCGCCTCGCGGGCTTCGAGCCAGCCGCGGTGCTGGCCGACGTGCTGAACGACGACGGCACGCTGGCTACCGGACAACGCCTGCTGGCCTTCGCGCGCCAGCACGGCCTGCGCATTGGCACCATCGCGGGGCTGATCCAGTTCCGCCTGATCAACGAGACCACGGTGCACCGCTTCCGCGAGGGCGAGGTGCAGACAGCCTTCGGTGCTTTTCGCCTGCACGCCTTTCGCGACGCCGACGACGGGCGCCTGCACGTCGCGCTGGTGCGCGGCGCCATCGATCCGGACGCGCCGACGCTGGTGCGCGTGCAACAGGCGGCCACGCTGCGCGACGTGCTCGGCACGGAGGTGCCGGGACGCAAGCCGAACTGGAACGTCTCGCGCTGCCTGGAATGCATCGACCGGGAGGGCCGCGGCGTGATCGTGCTGCTGAGCCAGCCCGAAACCGAGCAGCAGCTGCTGGCCAGCGTGGACGCGGCTCTCGGCGGCGAGGCGGCAACCGAGCCGACGGCACCCGAGGGCGGACAGAGCGTGCTGAACCTGGTCGGCGTGGGCTCGCAGATCCTGCGCCAGCTCGGCGTGGGGCAGATGCGGGTCATGGGCCCGCCGATACGCTACAACGCGATCTCGGGCTTCGGTCTCGAGGTGGCGGAGTACGTCATGTACTGAGCGGCCCGCGCGCGGCGATGGCCGCAGCAGGCGTTTGATGGCAGAATTGGCGCCCTTTCGCGCTACAACCCACAGGCAGGACGATGGCTGAGATCAGGACAATCGAGGGAGTCTTCGCGGCGGGAGAGGCGCGTTTCGCGCTGGTCGCCAGCCGCTTCAACAGTTTCGTGGTGGAGAGCCTGATCGCCGGTGCCGTCGATACGCTGCGTCGTCATGGCGTAGCCGACGCGCAGATCACGCTGGTGCGCTCGCCCGGCGCCTTCGAGCTGCCGCTGGTGGTGCAGAAGGTCGCGGCGAGCGGTAACTTCGACGCGATCGTCGCGCTCGGCGCGGTGATCCGCGGCGGCACGCCGCACTTCGAGTACGTCGCGGGCGAGTGCACCAAGGGCATCGCGCAGGTGTCGCTCGCGAGCGGTCTGCCGATCGCCTTCGGCGTGCTGACCGTGGATACCATCGAGCAGGCCATCGAGCGCGCCGGCACCAAGGCCGGCAACAAGGGCGCGGAAGCGGCCCTGTCGGCGCTCGAGATGGTCAGCCTGCTCGGCCGGTTGTGAGCGCGGGTGTCGGCTTGAGCGACAACGCGCTCGAAAACGAACGTCGCCAGCTCGCGGCAGCGCGGCGCAAGGCGCGCCATTATGCGGTGCAGGCGCTGTACCAGTGGGCGATGACCGGCAATTACCTGGCCGACATCGAGCAGCATTTCACCGAGGAATTCGATTTCCGCGGCGCGGACACGGAGTACTTCCGTGAACTGCTGCATGGTGTGCCGGCCGATCTCTCCGCGATCGAGGCCGCGATGGAGCCCTACCTCGACATTGCCCTCGAAAAGCTCGGCCCGGTCGAGCGCGCGGTGCTGCGCCTCGCGGTGTGGGAGCTCAAGAGCCGTCCCGACGTGCCCTATCGCGTGGTGCTCAGCGAAGCCGTCGCGCTGGCGAAGAAATTCGGCGCCGCCGAGAGCCACCGCTTCGTCAACGGTGTGCTCGACAAGGTCGCGCGCGACCTGCGTCCCGCGGAAGCCGGCCGCGCGCGCTGAGCCCGGGTCCATAGCCGTGGCGCTGTCCGAATTCGAACTGATCGCGCGCTACTTCGATTCTCAGGACTTCGCGCTGCCCGAGGCCGAGGGCGTGCTGCTCGGCATCGGTGACGACGCCGCGATCCTCCGGTTGCCGCCGGGCGAGGATCTCGCGGTCTCCATCGACACGCTGGTCGCCGGCGTGCATTTTCCCGCCGCCAGCAGCCCGGAGCAGATCGGCCACCGCGCGCTGGCGGTCAACCTCAGCGACCTGGCCGCGATGGGTGCACGCCCGCTGTGGTTCACGCTCGCGCTGACCCTGCCCGAGGCCGATGAGACCTGGCTCGCCGGGTTCAGCCGCGGCCTTGCCGCGCTGGCGCGGCGCCACCATGTCGCGCTGGTCGGCGGCGACACCACGCGCGGACCGCTCAGCATCACCATCCAGGTCCACGGCTGCGTGCCGCCCGGGCTCGCGCTGCGCCGCGATGGCGCGCGCGCGGGCGACGACGTCTGGGTCAGCGGCCATCCGGGCACCGCGGCGCTGGGCCTGCGACAACTCCTGGCGGGCGGCGCGCGCGACGAGGCGGTGCGGGTGTTCGCGGAGCCGGCGCCGCGGGTCGCGCTGGGGCTCGCCTTGCGCGGGCTCGCCTCGGCCGCGATCGATGTCTCGGACGGCCTGCTCGCCGACGCCGGCCATATCGCCGCGCGCAGCGGGGTGGCGATCGCGCTGGAGCGCGAGCGCCTGCCGTTCTCCCCGCAACTGGAGTCACTCGCCGATCGCGACGACGCGTGCGCGCTCGCACTGGGCGGCGGCGACGATTACGAGCTCTGCTTCACGGCGCCGCCACGCCATGGCGCGGCCATTGCCGGCGCCGCCGCGGACCTCGGGCTCGCGTGCACGCGCATCGGCCGTGTGCTGGCGGGGCAGGGCGCGACGTGCGCGGGTTTCGTGCCGCGTACGGGCGGTTACCAGCATTTCCGTGGTGCCTGAAGCCATGCGCTCCCGCGTCGGCCGCAGGCGGACCCCGGTGCTGCGACGCTGGATGCTGGCCGCGACGCTGCTGCCGCTCGCCGTAGCGGCAGAGTCCCTGCACGTCACGGCAGCGGCGCTGTTCGAGGGCCGCGCGATGCTCGGCATCGACGGCAGCCGGCGCCTGCTGCGCGTGGGCGAGACCTCGCCGGAAGGCGTGAAGCTGGTCAGTGCCACTGCGCGCGAGGCGGTGATCGAGATCGACGGCCGGCGCCAGACGCTCGCGCCGGGGCGCGACACCGGCGGCGGCTTTGCCGCGCCCGAGCGCAAGCGCGTCGCGATCCAGCGCGGCGCCCGGCATGAATACCTGGTGGCAGGTACCGTGAACGGACTGCAGGTGCAGTTCCTTGTCGATACCGGCGCGAACGTCGTTGCGATGAACGGCGCCGACGCGCGCCGACTCGGTGTCGATTACCGCCTGCACGGCAGGCCGGGTGCGGTGCAGACCGCCAGCGGGGTCGTGCAGGCCTGGTCGGTCACGCTGGATCGCGTCGAGGTCGCGGGGATCGCGGTGCGCAACGTGGCGGCGTCGGTGATCGAGGGCAACTACCCCGCGCAGCTGCTGCTCGGCATGTCGTGGCTCGGACGCGTCACGATGCGTGAAGAGCACGGCGTGCTCTATCTCGAGGAAAAATAGCCGCGCCTCGCGCTCCATGTCACGCGCGTGACACGCTGGTGTGAGAAATGCGGGCCAGCTGCTAGAATCGGCCCCCCTTCAGCCGGCCGGAGCCGCCCGTGTCTGTCCGTTATATCGCCTCGTCACGCTTGCCGACACCCTGGGGGGTGTTCGACATGCATGGCTTCGAGGATATCGAGAGCGAGAAGGAGCACGTGGTCCTCACCATGGGTGATGTCAGCAACGGCGAACCCGTGCTGGCGCGGATCCATTCGGAATGCCTCACCGGAGACGCGCTGTTCAGCATGCGCTGCGATTGCGGCGCGCAGTTGCGCACGGCGCTGGAGCGCATCGCGCGCGAAGGGCGCGGCGCGCTGCTCTACCTGCGCCAGGAGGGACGCGGCATCGGGTTGTTGAACAAGATCAAGGCCTATCGCCTGCAGGACGCGGGCGCGGATACCGTCGAGGCCAACGAGCAACTCGGTTTTGGCGCCGACATGCGCGACTACAGCATCTGCCGCACGATGCTCAAGCATCTGCACATCACATCGCTGCGGTTGATGACCAACAACCCGCGCAAGGTCGCGGCGATCGAGGACATGGGGATCAAGGTCGTGGAGCGGATCTCGATCCGCACCGGACAGAACCCCCACAACGTGCGCTACCTCGAAACCAAGGCCGGCAAGCTCGGACACTGGATGGACGAGGATCCTGGCGGCTGAGATTGCGGGTCAGGCTGTAGGTCCGGATTTATCCGGACGATTGTTCGGCTGAAGCCGAACCTACAGCTGGCTCACGGCGCTCCAGCGCGAGGGCCGCATCGCCGCCAGGCGCTCGCGGATGGCGGCCTCGATGCCCTCGGCATCCAGTCCCACGTCGTGCAGCATTTGCTGCGGCTTGCCATGCTCCAGGAAACGGTCGGGGAGCCCGAGCACGAGCAGCGGCATCACGATGCCGCGCGCGGCCAGCAACTCGGCCACCGCGCCGCCCGCGCCGCCGGCCACGGCATTCTCCTCCACCGTGACCAGCAGCGAATGGCTGGCGCACAGTTCCAGGATCAACTCCTCGTCCAGCGGCTTGACGAAGCGCATGTCGGCGACGCTTGCCTCCAGTGCGCTCGCTGCTGCCAACGCCGGCGCGACCATGCTGCCGAAACCGAGGATCGCTACCTCGCGTCCGGCGCGGCGCAGCACACCCTTGCCGATTGCCACTGCCTCCAGCGCCGGGTCGATCGTGGCGCCAGGGCCGGTGCCGCGCGGGTAGCGCACCGCGGCGGGTCCGTGGTGCAGGAAGCCCGTCGAGAGGAGCTTGCGCGTCTCGTCCTCGTCGGAGGGCGCCATCACCACCATGTTGGGTACGCAGCGCAGGTAGCCGAGGTCGAAACTGCCGGCGTGCGTGGGGCCGTCCTCGCCGACCAGCCCGGCACGATCGATCGCGAACAGCACGTCGAGGTTCTGCAACGCCACGTCGTGGACCAGCTGGTCGTAGCCGCGCTGCAGGAACGTCGAGTAGATCGCCACCACCGGCTTCATGTTCTCGCAGGCGAGGCCGGCGGCCAGCGTCACCGCGTGCTGCTCGGCGATCGCGACGTCGTGAAAGCGCGCCGGGAAGCGGCGCGCGAACTCCACCATGCCCGAGCCTTCGCACATCGCCGGCGTGATGCCGACCAGGCGCTCGTCGCGCCAGGCCATGTCGCACAGCCAGTCGCCGAAGACTTCCTGGTACTTCGGGCGTACCGGGACGGGCTTGGTGCCGGCGACGCGCGGCGCCGGGTCGATCTTGTTGATCGCGTGGTAGCCCACCGGGTCGCGCTCGGCCGGCGCGAAGCCCTTGCCCTTTACCGTCATCACGTGCAGCAGCTGCGCGCCTTTCAGTTCGCGCACGTTGCGCAGCGTGGCGAGCAGCGTCGGGAGGTCATGGCCGTCGACGGGGCCGATATAGTTGAAGCCGAGCTCCTCGAACAGGGTGCCCGGCGCGACCATGCCCTTCATGTGTTCCTCGGTGCGCCGCGCGATCTCGAGCGCCGGCCCCGGCAGGCGCGACAGCACGCGCTTGCCGGCCTCGCGCATGTGGTTGTACGAGCGGCTGGCCCAGATGCGCGCGAAGTAGGAGGCCAGCCCGCCTTCGTTGCGCGAGATCGACATCTGGTTGTCGTTCAGGATCACCAGCAGGTCGGCGCCCGTGTGCGAGGCGTGGTTCAGTGCCTCGAAGGCCATGCCTGCCGTCATCGCGCCGTCGCCGATGATCGCGACCGCCCTGCGGTCCTCGCCGTGCGCGCGCGCCGCCAGCGCCATGCCGAGCGCGGCACTGATGCTGGTGCTGGAATGACCGACGCCGAAGCAGTCGTACTCGCTCTCGGCGCGGTTGTTGAATGCCGCCAGGCCGCCGGCCTTGCGGATCGTCAGCATCGCCTCGCGCCGCCCCGTCAGGATCTTGTGCGGGTAGCTCTGGTGGCCCACGTCCCAGACCAGACGGTCACGCGGGGTGTCGAACAGGTAATGCAGCGCGATGCTGAGCTCGACCACGCCGAGGCCGGCGCCGAAATGCCCGCCGGTCTGGCCCACGGTGTAGAGCAGGAATTCGCGCAACTCGTTGGCCAGCTGCAGCAGCTGGGCCTCGTCGAGTTGGCGCAGGTCGGCGGGAAATGTCACGCGATCGAGCAGCGGCGTCGCCGGGCGCGTCACGGGAATTTCCTGGAACAACTTCATGCGTTGGGCTTTCCTGCGGGAGTGCCGGTGTGCTCCGGCCGTTCGAGGCCGCGATTCTAACGCATCCGGCGGGTTGCCCGTAATCGGCGCTCAGCGATCCCGGCTCACGATGAAACGCGCCATTTCCGCCAGTGCCGCCGCGGGCCCGCCGAGGGGCGCCAGCGTCGCCAGTGCCGCATCGCGCAGCTCGAGGGCAAGCGCGCGGGCGCCGGCCTCGCCGAGCTCGGTGACATAGGTCGGCTTGGTCTGCGCGGCGTCGGAACCCGGGTTCTTGCCGAGCGCCGCCACGTCGCCGCAGGCGTCGAGGATGTCGTCCTGCACCTGGAAGGCGAGTCCGATGCAGCGCGCGTACTCGTCCAGGCAGGCGCGAGCGCGCACGTCCGCCGCCCCGAGCAGCGCGCCCATGCGCAGCGCCGCGCGGATCAGCGCGCCGGTCTTCAGCGCGTGCATGGACTCCAGCGTGGCCGCCGTGATCTGGCGCCCGACATGGGCGACGTCGACCGCCTGGCCGCCGACCATGCCACGACTGCCGCTCGCGCCGGCCAGTTCCGCGACCAGCGCGAGCCGCGTGGCGGCATCCACCGAGTCGGCGGCGCACAACAACTCGAAGCCCAGTGTCTGCAGGGCATCGCCGGCGAGGATGGCGGTGGCCTCATCGAAAGCCCTGTGACAGGTGGGCTGCCCGCGGCGCAGGTCGTCGTTGTCCATGGCCGGCAGGTCGTCGTGGATCAGCGAGTAGGTGTGGATGCATTCGATAGCGCACGCGGCGCGATCGGTGTCCGGGGCACTGGCACGGCTGCCGCCGACCGCCGTTGCCGCCGCGTAAAGCAGCACCGGACGCAGGCGCTTGCCGCCGGCCAGCAGGCTGTAGCGCATCGCCTCGCGCAGCCGTGCATCGGCACGGCCGACCAGTTCGCCGTCGAACAGCGTAGTCAGCGCCGCCTCGGCGCGCCCGCGGTAGGTCTCGAGGTGTGTGCCGCTGACCGGCAGCTCAGGCATCGGTGTCCTCGTCGGCGTCGTCTGCCTCGGCGAACGGCGTGGCGTGCACCTCGCCGTCCTGCACCGAGAGCAGTTGCACGCGCTGCTGTGCCTGGGTGAGGGCCTGCTGGCACTGCTGGGTCAGGCGGATTCCCGCCTCGAAAGCCTTCAGCGATTCCTCCAGGCTCAGTTCCCCGTCCTCCATGCGCTCGACCAGCGCCTCCAGGTCTGCCAGGGATTTCTCGAAATTCAGGGGCTTGCGCGGTGCTGACACGGTGCTCCGGCCTGTGGAGGAGTTGACGCGCGCGACAGTAGCCCGAGCCCCCGCACAAATCAACGTGTAGTTCGGGCTTGTAATTCGGGCTTCAGCCCGACAAGGATTCGGCGCAGCCGAACCCGCCGGGTCCCGGTGCGCACCCCTCGGCATGAATGCCGACCCCGCCGGGGCTGAAGTCGAACCCGCAAAGGCGGCTAGAATGCATGCAGTGCGTAGCGTGCGAGGGGAAGACGTGGATCTGGCGACGATAATCGGCCTGCTCGGGGCCCTGCTCATCATCATGGCCGCGATATTCCTCGGCGGCGATCCGGTGATGTTCCTCGATGCGCCCTCGTTCCTGATCGTGATCGGCGGCACCGTGTTCGTCGTGATGAGCAAG
>JAKJFB010000119.1 GCA_022705125.1 Pseudomonadota bacterium | reverse complement strand
GAGGGGTGCGGCGAGGACAGCACGAGGTGGCGCTCACGATCGATGATGCGTCCCTTGCGCTCGGCGTAACTCCCCCACAGCAGGAACACCAGGTGCTCGCGCCGCGCGCTCAGCACCTCCACCACGCGGTCCGTGAATCGCTCCCAGCCCCTGCCCTGGTGCGAGGCGGCGCGGCCGCGCTCCACGGTCAGCACGCTGTTGAGCAGCAGCACGCCCTGCCGCGCCCAGGACTCCAGGCAGCCATGGCTGGCCGGTTCGATGCCGAGGTCGCTGGCCAGCTCCTGATAGATGTTGTGCAGCGAGGGGGGAATCTCGACGCCGTCGGTCACCGAGAAGCACAGCCCGTGCGCCTGCCCCGGTCCGTGGTAGGGATCCTGGCCGAGGATCACGACCTCCACCGAGGCGAACGGCGCACAGCGAAAGGCGTTGAACCAGTTCGCGCTGGCCGGATAGATGAGCTTGCCGGCAGCCTTCTCGGCGCGCAGGAATTCGCGCAGCTGCCGCATGTAGGGCTGTTCGAACTCGTTGCCGATCTCGGCCAGCCACGACGGTTCCAGGTCGATGCGCGAGGTCGCGCCGTTCATGCGCCGTACCTTCTTCGGACGATGCACGGCGTCCCGCGAGCGGCTATCATCCGCGCCACATCCGAGGAGGAGACGACGTGAGCGGCCAGAATCCCTACCAGTTGCTCGGCGGCGAAGACGGGTTGCGCAGATTGTGCGCCGCGTTCTATCGCATCATGGACGAGTCGTCCGAGGCGACCGGCATACGCGCGATGCACGGCGAGTCGCTCGCCGCCATCGAGGAGAAACTCTTCGAGTACCTCTCGGGCTGGATGGGCGGCCCGCCGCTCTACGTGCGCCGCACCGGCACGGTCTGCCTGACGAAGCCGCACCAGCCCTATGCCATCGGGGCCGCGGAACGCGACCAGTGGCTGCTGTGCATGGACCGCGCGCTGGAAGAGGTGGGCGCCTCTGCCGAGGTGAAGGACATGCTGCGCGAGCCGATGTTCCGCATCGCCGACATGATGGTGAACCGCTGAGCGGGGCGACACGCTACTGCGTGTACGCCTGCTCGATGTTCGGTGCGAAGAAGTCCATTCCCGCGGGCACACCCGCGCAGCTCTCGTCCCAGAAGGCGCGCGCTTTCGCGATCTTGCCGGCGTCGTTCAGCACGAAGTGATCGACGACCGCCAGGTCGAGCCCCTGGTTCTGCGCGGGGACGCGCACCTGCATCGTGAAACGCAGGATGCCCTCGTTGCCGCAGGCGATCACCTGGTCGATGCGCGGCGAGATCGTGCGTCCCTCATCGGCACCCTGGCGCGCGAAATCCCAGAACTTGGACACGCCCTCGAGCCCGACGAAGGCCGGCGAGCCCACGGGATCCTCCCAGGTCGCGTCCTCGGCGAAAATGCTGAGCAGCAGTTCCTTGTTGCCGGTGGCCCAGGCCTCCATGTACTTGCCGATGACTTCGCGTACCTGCGCGGGTGTGGCTGCCATGAGAACTCCTTTTGATGTCGTGGTGATGGAATGAATCGTTTCAGCGCCGCGCCAGCACCTGGTCGGCGAAACGCATGATCGCCTCGCGCTTGGTCTCGAGACGCGCGGGATCGGCATCGGCGCGGTACCACGGCGCCGCGAAGAACGGGTTCGGCAGCCACGGGCTCATGATCATCAGCCCGGTGACGCCCATCGCCGCCACGTCCGCGATGGCCTGCGGCTCGTGCGCCTCGGTGAGCGCGATGTTGATCGCGAAATTCTCGCGCGCCAGCCCCGCGGCGTCGCGCTGCTGCAACAGTGCTGCGAGCACCGGCGCCGCGCCGGCGCGATCCAGCGGCAGGCCGAGCCAGCCGTCGTTGCGCACCGCGCGCCCCAGCGCCGCGGGCACCGCGCCGCCGCACCACACCGGCACCGGCGCCGCCGGCGCGGGGCACATGATGGATTCCGCGTAGCAGAAAAACTCGCCCTCGTGCGTCACCGGCCGCCCGGACCAGAACTTGCGCGCGACCGTCAGCAGCTCGTCGAGGCGGCGTCCGCGCGTGGCGAAATCCACGCCGAGCAGCTCGTATTCCTCGCGCAGCCAGCCCGAGGCCACGCCGAGCACGATGCGCCCGCCCGTGAGCACCGCCGCGGTGGAAACCGATTTGGCCAGCGTCGCCGGGTCGCGCAGCGCCGCCAGGCAGATGTTCGAGGCGAGCCGCAGTTTCGTGGTCACGGCACCCATCGCGGCCAGCGTGACCCAGGGATCGGGCCACGGCGTGTCCGCGGGCCACCAGATCGCGCCGTCCTCGGTGTACGGGTAGCGGCTCGCGATGCGTGTCGGCATCAGCACGTGGTCGGCCACCGTGATGCCGTCGAAGCCGGCCTCCTCGGCGATGCGTGCCAGCGCGAGCAGCTGGTCCTGCTCGGGAATCGTGGTGATCGACAGCCAGTATTCCATGCGAACGTGCGCTCCCTGTTCGTGGCAAAAGCGGCGCCTCGCGCGCCCTCAGTGCGCCGCGCGCGCGATCACGCCGCCCTTGCGCGCCCCCGGTGCGGCGCGCCGCACCGGCGTGTTCACGTATTCCGTGAGCGGCGCCGCGCGCAGCGCCGTCTCGTGGCGCTCCGGCGGCGCTGCCTCGTACAGCGTGGTGCGCTGCCACGGCTGGCGCCCGGCGTCGCGGATCAGCTGCTCGAGTTCGGCGGGCGGGAATTCCTCGCCATGCGCCGCGCCCGCGGCACGCGTGATCGATTCGTTCATCAGCGTGCCGCCGACGTCGTTGGCGCCCGCGTGCAGGCAGGCCGCCACACCCTCGGCACCCATCTTCACCCACGAGGCCTGGATATTCGGCACGTCCGGGTACAGCACGATGCGCGCCACCGCGTGCAGCAGCACGGCCTCGCGGAAGGTAGGCCCGCGCCGCGCGCGACCGCGCAGGTACATCGGCGCCTCGCCGGCCACGAACGGCAGCGGCACGAACTCCGTGAAGCCGTGATACTTGCGCTGCAGCTCGCGGATCGCGAGCAGGTGATGCGCCTGGTGGCGCGGCTGCTCGATGTGGCCGTACATCATGGTCGCGGTCGTGCGCACGCCCTGGCTGTGCGCGGCCTCCATGACCTCGAGCCATTGCGCGCTGTCGATCTTGTCGGGGCACAGCACCGCGCGCACCTCGTCGTGCAGGATCTCGGCGGCGGTGCCCGGCAGCGTCGCCAGGCCCGCCTCGCGCAGCTGCGCGATGAAGTCCCCGAGCGGCAGGCCCAGCGTCTTCGCGCCCTGCCAGATCTCCAGCGGCGAAAAGGCGTGGATGTGCATACCGGGCGCCGCCTCCTTCACCAGGCGGCACACGTCGAGATATTTCTGGCCGGTGTAGGCCGGATGGATACCACCCTGCAGGCAGACCTCGGTGGCGCCGCGCGCCCAGGCCTCTGTCACGCGCCGCGCGAGTTCGGCGTCGTCGAGATCGTAGGGCGTGCCGCGCAGGTGATCGTGCGCCTTGCCCTTGGAGAAGGCGCAGAACTGGCACTTGAAGTAGCACACGTTGGTGTAGTTGATGTTGCGGTTCACGACGTAGCTGACGCGCTCGCCGTGCAGGCGGCGGTTCAGCGCGTCGGCCTGCGCGCAGACGCGCGCGAAATCCGCGCCGCGCGCGCCCAGCAGCGCCGTGACACCGGCCTCATCCAGTTCCTCGCCGGCCCCGGCGCGCGCCAGCAGCGCCTCGATGCGCGCGCTCACGCCACCGCCGTGCCCCTTGCCCGCCAGCAGTTCGCGCTCCAGCGCGGGCAGCTCCGTGGACGAACCGGTCAGCCAGTCATCGATGCGCGGGAAGCCCTCGGCATCGGTCGCGGCCAGCAGGCGCGCGTGCAGCGACTCATCGACCCAGCGCGCGGCCTCGCGCACGTAGGACGGATAGATCGTCAGGCGCTCCTGCAGGAACTTGCCCGCGCCCGCGGTCTCGGCCGCCAGCTGCCCGAGGTGCGGCCACGGCGCCTCGGGATTGACGAAGTCGGGCGTCACGGGCGACACGCCGCCCCAATCGTTGATGCCCGCCTCGACGAGGCGCGCCAGCACGCCGGGGCTGAGATTCGGCGGCGCCTGGATGTTCATTGCCGGGCCGAGGATCAGCCGCGCCACCGCGATGCTCCACAGCAGCTCCTCGAGATCGGGCTCCGGCGCGCTGGCCATGCGGGTGCCCGGCTTGGCGCGGAAATTCTGCACGATCACTTCCTGCAGGTTGCCGTGCTCACGGTGGATGGCGCGCAAGGCCAGCAGCGACTCGATGCGTTCGGCGCGCGTCTCGCCGATGCCGATCAGGATGCCGGAGGTGAACGGCACGCGCGCCTCGCCGGCGAGGCGCATGGTATGCAGGCGTGCCGCGGGCGCCTTGTCGGGCGAGCCGTGGTGCGGCATGCCCTTGGCGCACAGCCGTTCGGAGGCCGACTCCAGCATGATCCCCATCGAGGGCGCGAGCGGGCGCAGCAACGCGATCTCGCGCGCGTCCATGTTGCCCGCGTTGATGTGCGGGAACAGGCCGGTCTCGTCGAGCACCGCGCGGGCCACATGCGCGAGGTACTCGATCGTGGTGGCGAAGCCCAGCGTCTGCAGCGCCTCGCGCGCGGCGCGATAGCGCAGCTCGGGTTTCTCTCCCAGCGTGAACAGCGCCTCCTTGCAGCCGAGCCGCGCGCCGTCGCGCGCGCTCGCGAGCACCTGCTCGAGCGGCATGTAGGGCGAATCCAGGCGTTTGGGCGTCTGGGCGAAGGTGCAGTAGTGGCAGACGTCGCGGCACAGGTGCGTGAGCGGGATGAACACCTTGCGCGAATAGCTGATCACGTTGCCGTGCGCGGCATCGCGCAGTCCGGCGGCGACGTGCATCAGCGCAGCGGTGTCATGGATTCCGGCCAGCGCGAGCGCCTGTTCATCCGACAGACCGTCCACGCAACGCGCCGCCTCGGCCAGCGCATCCAGGGGATTCCTGCTCAGCATCTGCACGTCGGTACTACCTCAAAAGGTGTGGCCATTGCCCTCGCTGCCACGGCGCAGAAGCAACCGCGTGGAGTGGGCTCCGCCGGCATTCTCTGCGCTTTGGCAGATGGCGACAAGCTCGGCCAGGTCCTCGGGTTGATCGATGTCCCGCTCGAGGCCGGCAGCGTGATGCTCCACGCACTGCACCCCGGCCGCGCGCGCGGCCTCGTGGTGACGCGCGCGGCTGCCGGCGCCGAAGCGGTACGGCACGGCATCCGGTGGCGTGCTCAGCAGGCAGTTGCTGCCCTCGCCGGCACGATCGGTGACCAGGGTGGCGAGCGGTGCGCCACGCGCCTCCAGCGCCGCCAGGTGCGCGTCGATCAGGCCGCGCAGTTGCGCCGCGCGCGCCAGCGGCAAGTCGGCGTGCATCACCAGCACGTGCCCGGCGCCCTCGGCGCAGGCGTGGCGCATGGCCTCGGTGAGCGCGGCATTCAGCGGATCCGCCGTCGCGGCGGCGGGCCGGAACAGGGCCACGCCGTACTGCGCCGCGAGCGCGGCCACGTCGTCGTCGTCGGAGACCAGCACGATGTGGGCCGGCGCCACCGGCACCGCCTGCAGCGCCTCGATGACGTCGCGGGCCATCGCCTCGACGAGCTCGCGCCGCGCGAGCGCCGCCAGTGCGCCGGACAGGCGCTCCTTCGCGCGTCCCAGGTTCTTCAGCGGCACCAGCACCCACAGCGCGGGCGGGCTCATGCGCCGAAGGTATCCAGAAGCCCGAGAATATCCGCGGCGAGCCGGCGCTTGCTGCCGGCATCGCTCATCACGGTATCGGTCACCAGCACGCGCATGCCCAGGGCGCGGATCGCATCGCCCTGGGCCTCGTCCTCGCGGTCGATCACGAAGGCATCGGCAAGCCCGACGTAGTGACGCGCCACCTCGAGCGCCGAGACCGGCAGCCCGAGCTCGGCCATCATCTTGGCCGCCGGCCCCTTGAGCGCGCGTCCGCCCACGATCGGCGACACCGCGACCACGGGCAGCGCGGCGAGGCGTTCGCGCAGCCCCGGCACGGCCAGCACCGGATCGACGCTGAGCCAGGGATTCGAGGGGCAGATCACCACGAGCGGCCGCGGGCCCTCGAGCCAGTCGCCGAGCGCCGGCGCCGGCCGGGCGGCGGCCGCATTGTCGAAACGCACGCCGCGCACCCGCGGCTCGCAGCGCTCGCGCACGAAATATTCCTGGAAGGCGAAGGTGCCGCGTTCGGTGTCGACCAGCGTGCGCACCGGCGCATCGCTCATCGGCACGATCGCGTGACGCACGCCGAGTGCCGTGGCAAGGCGCGCCGTCGCCTCGCTCAGGCTGAGCCCCGCGCGCAGCAGCGCGCCGCGCTGCAGGTGCGTGGCGAGATCGCGATCCCCGAGGCGGAACCAGTCCGGGCCGCCGAGCGTGCCCAGCGCCCCCATGCACTGCCAGGTCTCGCCCGCGAGCCCCCAGCCGCGCAACGGATCGGCCAGGCCCGCCAGCGTGTAGATCAGCGTGTCGATGTCCGGGCAGATCGGCAGCCCGAGGTGCTCGAAATCATCGCCCGTGTTGGCGACGATCAGCAGTTCGGCGGGATCGAGCAGCGCCGCGAGACCGAAGGCCAGCTTGGCGCCGCCCACGCCGCCCGAGATCGCGAGGACGCGGCGCGCAGCGCTCACTGGCGGAACAGGTCGCGCTCGCGCGCGCGCAGCAGGGCCGCCATGCCCTCCTCGGAAGGCTCCAGCTTCGCACCGCGCACCAGCACGGCCGGGATCGCCTCGTCGGCCTGCCCCATCACGAAGGACGCGGCGGCCGCCAGCTCGTCGGCCACCGCGATCTCGGTGATCTCGAGCTTGCGCCCGAACAGGTCCGGCGCGCCGATGCGGTTCACCACCGGACGGAAACCCGCGCACCCGATCGCGAAGCCGATGATGCCGTTGCGCCAGGCGCGTCCGGCGCTGTCGTTGATGATCACGCTGATGCAGCACCCGGCGTCGCGCCGCGCGCGCTCGCGCAATTGCCGCGCGCTGGCGTCGGGGTCGAGCGGCAGCAACAGCACCTTGTTCGGGTCCGCCACGTTGGAGCGGTCGACTCCCGCGTTGGCGTGCACATAGCCGAGACGGTGCTCGACGATCAGCGCGCCGGGGCGCTGGCGCATCACCTCGCGCGACTCCGAGAGGATCACCTCGATCAGGCGCGGGTCCTTGTCGGCCGGCCCGGCAAGCTCGCGGGCACGCGCCGAGGGCACCACCGTATCCAGGTCGACGTAGCGGTTCTCGGCCTTGGAGACGATCTTCTGCGCCACCACCAGCAGGTCGCCGTCGAGCAGGCCACCGGCGCAGCGCGCGGCGGCCGCCAACAGCATCGCCGCGATGTCGTCACCGGGCTCCACCAGCGGCAGCCCGGTCAGCGGGATCAGCGCGAGCGTGTTACTCACCGGCCGAATCGAGCCCGGTGATGCGGATGCCGGCATGGCACTTGAAGGCGCGGTTGATGTTGATGATCACCGAGGTCAGCGCCTCGGCCGCGGCCGAATTGGCGATCGGGCCGGCATGGAAGCCGCGCATGCCGCAGGCCTCGACCAGGCCGATCACCTCGGCGCGCGCGTCCTTGTCATTGCCGCAGACCAGCACGTCGCACTCGATGCCGTGGCCTTCCTGCAGGTGGTGGGCGGCGACGTTCTGGAACGCCGACACGACCTTGACCCCATCGCCGAGCAGCTGCTGGGCGGCCATGCCCGCGGAGCCCTTGGGCGGCATCAGCGGCACCGTGACGTCGACGAGGATCTTGCCCTCCAGCGCCGGGCGCACGTGCTCGAGCGTGCTCTTCTGGTGCGCGAAGGGAACGGTCAGCACCACGATGTCGGCCGCGCGGGCGGCGTCGAGGTTCTCCATCGCGGCCACGTCGAGCTTCGTTGCCCCCCATTCGGCCATGACCTGTTTCAGCTCGGCGAGCGCGGCCTCGGCCTTCTCCAGCGTGCGCGAACCGATGATCACCGCGTGCCCGGCCTGGGTCCAGCGCCGCACCAGCCC
>JAKJFB010000118.1:4564-8083 GCA_022705125.1 Pseudomonadota bacterium | reverse complement strand
CGCGGCCGGCGATGTCGCGGGCTGGGGTGCGTCCGGCGCGTCCTCCGGCGCTTCCTGCGCCGTGGCGAGAGCGGCGAGAGCGGCGAGCGTGGCGGCGATGAGCACGAGCCGCGCGCGCCGCTTCATTCGGCGTACCTCGCGAGACGGAAACCCAGGTCGGCGCGCGCTTCCTTGCCGTAGTCGCGAAAGGCGAGGCGCAACTCGGTGACGCTGCCGTGGCGCCAGCTCGCGCCGCGGATCACGTGGAATTCGCCGCTGCTGGCGCCCGTGGGATCGGTGCGAGCCTCGGCGGGCAGCGCTTCGTAGATGTCATGCATCCATTCTGCCGCATTGCCGCTCAGGTCGAAAAGGCCGTGACGGTTGGGCGCGAAGCGCTTGCGCGGTGCGGCGACCGCGAAGCCGTCGTCGTAGCCCGCGATCACCTGCCCGAGCAGCGCGGCGCCGCTCTGGTCGGCGAAATTCCCGGCCTTCGCCGACGGCGGCAGTTCCTGGCCCCAGCCGAAGCGCGCGCTCGATCCGTCGGCCTGCACGATCGCCGCCCACGCCCATTCCGCCTCGGTCGGCAGGCGGTAGCCACGGCTCGCGGGGGTGAAGCCGCTCACGCGTCCGCCCTGCACCGTGTAGAACGGCGCCAGGCCTTCCTTCGCGCTCAGCCAGTTGCAGTACAGGGCGGCGTCCTCCCACGACAGATTGACCGCCGGCTGCGCGTCGTCGTTCAGGCTCTTGCCCTTGAAGTTGCCCGAGGCATGGCCGGCGCGGAACTGGCGGAACTCGGCGTTGCTGACCTCGGCGACGCCAAGGTAGAAGGGCCGCTGCAACCGCACCTGGCGCAGCGCCTCGTTGGCCCGACGCCCGACCTCGCGCCGCGACGAGCCCATGGCGAACGGGCCCGGGCGCAGCAGCACCAGTTCCTGTCCCGCGGCGGTGGTGATGCGGGTCACCGTGGACTTTGCCTTCGCCTCGGCCGCCGTGCCGAGCTTCACGCTCAGCGATTGCGGGAACCCGGGGCGCGGCGCCACCGTGAGCTCCTGCGGCGCGTAGCCCTCGCGCTGCACGCGCAGCGTGTGCCTGCCGCTGGGCAGCGTCAGCGTCTGCGCGCCGCGCCCCAGGGCGCGCTCGCCGAGGAACACCTCGGCGTCGGGCGGCGTCACCGCGAGGCGGATCTCGCCGCTCAGCGCGCGCAGCTCGAGCGCGATATCGCGCGACTTGCCGCCAGCGGGCAGTGCGCGCACGGCGCGATCGAAGCCGGTCTTGAAGGCGATCAGTTCGTGGGCCCGCGAGGAGTCGATCGCGAGCTCGAGTGGCGTGCGGCCCTGGAACACGCCGTCGAGCGTGATGCTGGCGCCGGCGGGATTCGAGCTGATGCGCAGGCGCGCGTCGGCGCGCGCGAGCGTGAGCGCCGCCAGCGCGCGCCGTTCGCCGGCCACGGCGTTCACCATCAGGGCCTCGTCACGGTAGCCCTCGAGGCGCAGCCGCAGGTGGCGCTGTCCGGCGGGCAGCTCGATGTCGGCCGGCGTCGTGGCGAGCGGCGCGTCATCGACCACGATGCTCGCACCCGGCGGAACGGTCTCGACGCGATACGTGCCCCAGCCGGGTGCCAGCGTGAGCGCCAGCGTCTGCTCGGTGTCCATGCCCTCGACCGCGAGCGTCTGCTCGTGCGGCAGGTAGCGCTCGGCTTCGACGCGGATCGTGTGTTCGCCGGCCGCGAGCCGCAACGCCTCGCCGTTCGTCGCGCCGGCGTCGACGCCGTCGACGAGTACGCGCCCGGCGACCGGCGCGCTGGTCACGAACACGCGCCCGGGCAGTTTCTCCAGCGCGAGCTCGACCTGTTGCCCGCCGGCGTCGCCGATCCGCACCGGCAGCGATCCCTGCGCGTAGCCGGGCGCGCTGGCGCGCAGCAGGTAATCGCCCGGGTGCAGCAGGATGCGCGTGCCGAAGGCGAGGCTGGGTCCGCCGTCGATGTCGAGCTCCGCGCTGGCCGGCTGCAGGCGCACCTCGAGCACTCTGGCGCCGAGCAGGAACCACGCGATCGCCGCCACCGCCAGCAGCGCGGCGGCGATACCCAGTTGGTGGCGCCGCGGGCGCAGCGCCTGGCGTGGCGCCGGTTCGGGCGGTGCGTAGGCCAGCGGGGCGATGAGCTCATCGGCGCCGCCGGCAGTGTCGCCGCCCGCGGGCTTCAGATCTTCTGCTGGCATTGCACGATCACGTCGCTGCCCGCCTGTCCGGCGCGCACGCTGAACTCGACGCGCACGTCGCGGTAGCCGGCGCGCTGGCCGACCGCGACGTAATCGCCGGGCAGCAGCTCCAGCGTCTTCTCGTCGACGGGCCCGAAGCTGCCGACACGGAACACCGTGACCTCGGTCTTGCCGTCGGAGCGCAGTCGCACCGACACCGGGGTGCTGTAGTCGGCCAGCAGCGTGCGCGCGCTGGCGAGCTGGGCCTGCAGGCGCGGGCCGGGGGCGGTGATGGCCGCGGCACCGGCGATCAGCTTTTCGGCAGCGGCGCGGGTCTTCGCGTCGTTCAGGCGCGCGGGCTCGCGCGCGATCTGTGCGAGCGCGCTATCGAGCGCGAGCCGTGTTTGCGCCAGCTGCTTGCCCTCGCGCGCGGTGCCCAGCGCGGCGTCGATCGCCAGCGCCGCGTCGTAGTGCTGCAGGGCCGCCTGCCATTGCTCGGCATCGCTCGCCCGGGCAGCCTTGCCCAGCAGTTCGCCGAGGCGCTGCTGCGCGAGCTGGAACTCCGCCTGCTGCAATCCGTCGCGCGCTTCCGCGCCGCCCGGCTGCAGTGCGAGCGCTGCCTGGAATTCGCGGCGCGCGTCCGCGTGACTGCCTGCCGCCAGGGCGGCATAGCCGGCCGAGAGGCGCGCGGTGTAGTTGCCGGTCGCGATGCGCTGCTGCAGTGCGGCGAGCGCCTTGCGTGCGGCCTCGTGCTCGCCGTCCAGTGCCAGCGCCTCGCGGTAGGCTGCCAGGGCGGCGTCGGTATCGCCCGCCGCCTGCGCCGCGGATGCCCGCTCCAGCAGCGCCAGCACCCGGTCCAGCGTGGCGGCGCGTGCCAGCCCGCGCTGCGCGCGCGCGTTCGCGGCATCGATCGCCAGCGCCTCGGTGAACAGCGCGGTCGCGGCGCGGGCATCGCCGGCGGCGAGAGCCGCGTCAGCGCGCGCGAGGCGCTCCTGCAACCGCGCATCGACACCGTCGAGCAGCGCCTGCATCGCCTGCTGCCCGGCGCGGTACTTCGCCTCGGCCTCCCTGAAATCGTTCGCGCGATAGGCCGTGTCGCCTGCCTGCGCCAGCGCGGTGGCGGCGGCGAATTCAGACGCCGCCCATTTTTCCGCCCCGCGCTGCTGCAGTTCGTACTGCGCCGCGAGCAGGGCGTCGAGTGCGCTCTTCGCCCCCGCGCGCTCGCGCTCGGCCTGCGCCTGCTCGTAGGGCGCGGCGGTGGCGGCGGGTGCGGGGGCCGTGGCGGGCGTGCCCGGCGTTGCCGGCGCAACGCCCGCGGGCTCGCCCCTGCGTTCGGCCAGGTAGT
>JAKJFB010000118.1:0-4554 GCA_022705125.1 Pseudomonadota bacterium | reverse complement strand
TGCCTTGCGCGGGCTTGCGGCACGACCGCCTGCGCCGGCGCGGCAATGTCGAGGGTGGCGGGCTGGATCCGCTCGAAGTCGTCCTGGTTCATGGTCGGGTGCGGGGCTTGCGTGCGCGGTCGTGGCAATCGGTCAATGGTTTCAGAGATTACCGGTTTCTTCCGCGTAGATCCCCTTCAGCACTTCGCGCCATTGGCCGTACTGCTGCTCGACTGTGCCGGTCAGTGTCACGCTGCGCTCGTCGAGCTCGATGACCTGCGGGTTGATCTCCGCGCCCAGCGAGCTGCCCAGTTCCAGCAGCGTTTCGGCGTGCATCTTGGATTCGGCGCGCTTGTCCATGCCGCTCTTGATCATCCCGGCGCCGCCCAGGATGCCCACGGTGCCGGCGGCGCGCGTGCTGGCGCTGTCGCCGCCCTGCATCGCGATGCCGCCCACGATCGCGGCGATGCCGGCCACGGTGCGCAGCGCGGCCTGCTGGCGCAGTTCCTTGTAGGCGAGCCCCTCGGTGTAACTCTCGCGCCGCCAGTCCTGGTAGGGGGCGGCCATCTGCTGCGCGAAGCCGCTGTAGTAGTCCTGCAGCGTGTCGACGAACAGGCTGTCGCGTTCGCGGATCTGGCGCACGCGCGCGAGCATCGGGTCGTTCTCGGCAGGCAGGCGCCTGATCTTCGTGATGCCCTTGCGGTCGGTCTCGAGGTAGCCGCCGAAAGCCTGCGGCGAGAAGCTCTCGGCGAACTGCAGCTCGCTGATCATGCGCAGTTCGTCCACCCTGGCCGCTGTCAGCCCGGCGCGGTACATCGCCAGGTCGTTCGCGATGCGGTTGTAGACGTCCTGGAAGGGTTCGCCGGCGGCGTGCCTGGCGTCGTAGCTGAACTTGCTGGCGGTGCCCTCGTAGCGGCGCGTGTACCAGGTTGTACCGCTGGCGTCGCTGGGCGTGATCTCGAGCACCAGGTCCAGTCCGGTGGACTCGATGATGCGACCATCCACGACCACGTCGGTAATCGCCGTGCGTTCCGGCGTCACGCGCACGGCACCCCAGTGGCCGCTCTTCTGCATCGTTTGCGCGAGCACCCCGGGCATGTAGCGTGCCTCCGCCTCGCGGATCTCCGGGGCGGTCATCAACTCGTCTTCCTTCAGTTGATCGGCGCCGGAGGCGAACAGTCGCACCCCCACGTCGAGCAGCTGTGCCTCGGGCATCGCGGGATCGCCGGCGATCACCGGGGTGACGGTGGTGGTCCGCACGGTATTGCTGGCGCAGCCGCCCAGCAGCAACGCCAGTGCGACGCAGACGATGCCGGCGGCGCGTTCGACAAATCCCATCAATTCCTACCTCTTCACCGAACCGGTGTACTTGCGGTACTCGTCCCAGAGCTTCTCGCGCAGCTCCGGATCCTTCTCCTTCATCGCCGCTTCCCGGATCTGGCGCGCCACGACATCGTCGTTGCTGCCGTCGGGGATATCGGCCGGCACATTGGCGCTGTTGCTGGCGGTGTGCTCGAAGTCGCCCTTGCGGCCGCTGCCGCCGCCGGCCGTCGACATGCCGCTGCCGCTGGAGGAATCGGCGGCAGTGCCCTCGGCGCCGGCGCCGGTGCGCGCCGGCATCGGCGTGCCATAGGCCGAGCCATCCCCGCTCCCGTCGCCGCCCGCCACAGTTGCGCTCTCCAAGGCGGCCGTGCCGGCGTCGGCGCGCCCGCCGCCCGACTCTTCGGCGCGCGCCTGGTTGCGCTCGCGCTCGCCGAGCATCGCACCGTCGAAGCGAGCCAGCGAATCGTTGAGCTCGCGGTTCAGCTTCTCCAGTTCGCCGTCACCGCTGCCGCCGGCCGTCACGCCCTCGGCTGCCGCCCGGATGTCATTGGCGCCAGCACCCGCGGCTGCCGACCCGGCACTTGCCGTGGCGTCGCCGCCCGCAGTCTGTGCGCCGCCGCCGGCCTGTCCGGGCGCAGCGTCCCGGGTCGCTGCCGCGCTGCCCGCCGCGGCCTCCTCGAGGCCCGGCTCCTGCGTCCCGCGCTGCATCGCCTCGAGCGCTGCGTCCAGCACTTCCTGTTCCGATGATGCGGCATCGGTCGGCGTCTCGCCGGATTCGCCGCCCGTGCTGTCTTCCAGCGTGACCTGGTCCGAGGGCGTGCCTTGTTCCCCGGCATCGGCACTGGCGCTGTCCTGCTGGCCGGCGGGCTCGCGCGAAGCGCTGGGCGTGGCGCCGCTGTCCTTGCTGCGCGCCTCGCGCGTCGCCGGCGCTTCGGCAGACGGCGCGGGCGAGTCTGTCGCGCCAGGGGTGGACGGCTGCGCAGGCGACGAGGCAGTCGTCGACGGACTGGCGGGCGGCTGCGGGGTGGACGGACTCGTGCTGGTGGTCCTGCAGCCGCCCAGTGCCAGCAACAGGGCGAGCGGCGCGACGAGTAGGGTGCGCATGACGGCCTTGCTCACGGTGTGTAGGTGTAACGGTAGGCAACGTCCGGGGTCGCAACCGGTTGACCGGCGTCGAAGCGCGGGCGGAACGCGGTGCCGAGCAGGCGCTTGCGCAGGCGGGAGACGTGCTTGTCGGCCGCCGGCGGCGAGGACTCGATCACCTCCACGTCCTGCGCGCGCCCGGTTTCGTTCACGGCAAAACGGACCGTTATCCAGGCGGGGCCTGCCGCCGCGGCCGGCGCGGCGGCATCTAGCTCCGCGGGCAGCACGGGCAATGCCAGCGGCTGTCCGAAGACGCTGGCGAGAATTCGCGGCGAGGTCTCGCCGGCCTGCGTGCCCAGCGTCCACGCCTCCTGGTAGATGCGCAGCGCCGTCTGGCGGCGGTTGAACAGCTGGTGCCAGTCGGCCAGCTCCGCCAGTGCCCGGCTGCGCTCCAGTTCGGTGCTGTGGCCGTCCTGCTGGCGCAACTCCACCACGCGGCGCAGCGCCTCGCGGCCCGAGACGAAACTGTTCACGACATAGGCCTGCGCCGCCGGTTGCTCCGCGGTCTCGGCGCCGAAGCTGAAGTCTTCCTGGGCCGGCGGCGCATAGCTCGCCAGGTAGTAATCGACCAGTGCGCGCTGGCGCAGCGCAGCGGCGATGCGCGCGTCCACCGGGCCGTAGTTCTCCTGGATGATCTGCACCGAGGAGTCGAAGAGATTGCGTGCCGTGAGCAGGTGGTTCAGCGGTTCGCCGCCCATGTCGTCGATGTAGGCGCGCAGGTGCCAGGACGAGAGTTTCTGCAGCGCCGGCAACAGGCGCGCGTCGTGTTCGCCGTAGTTGCGGTGGTGGATGCGAAACACCTGCTGGTAGCGGTTGTCGACTTGCTCCCAGTCGCCGAGCGCCGCGTAGCTCTCGATCAGGTGCTCGAGGATCGGGATGTCGCCGGCGTTGTAGAGCCCCTCGTTGACGCGGCTGATGTGCGCGGCGCGATTCAGCGTTTCTACCGCCTCCGCATGTCGGCCCTCCTGCTGGTAGGCGAGGCCCAGGCCGAGCAGTTGCTGCGGCAGTCCGGGTGCATAGGCGCCGTCCTCGTCCTCGATGGCGCGCACGGCCTCGAGGTGGCGTTGGGCCGCGGGCGAGGGCGGCGACGCAGCGTCGCTGCCCATGGTGGTGCCGTCCGTCGCGCCGGCTGCTTCGCCGGGCGCGGCGCCGGCGGCTGCCGGGTCCGCTGGCGCCTCGACCGGCGTGCTCGCGGTGTGTGCCGGATCGGCCGCTGCGCCGGGCGCCGTGTCCGCTGCGCCCGCCTGCGTCCGAGCCGCGGCCCAGGGCGCCAGGCACAGGCAGCAGAGGGCCAGCGCCCGCGCGAGCTCGCCTGCATTGCGGTCGATGCGATTCATGGCAATCACCTGTTCATCGCGGTGCTGCGCATTCTATCCCCGCGCCGCTGCCGCGGCGAGTGGCGTACCGCGGTGGCCACGCCGGGCGCGAGCCGCTATAGTCGCGGCCTGCAAACGGGGGGCGTTGCGATGTCGGTCGAGGAAAGGAACAAGCAGCTGGTACAGCGCTTCATCGACGCAATGAGCGCCGGGGATACCGCCGGCATCGTGGACGCCTATGCCGAGGACGGCGCGGTCTGGACCTCGGGCCATACGCTGATCTCGGGCACTTTCACCAAGGCCCGGATACGCGAGGCGGCGGGGCACATCTTCGAGGCCTTTCCGCAGGGCATCCAGTTCACGATCCACGCGATGACCGCCGAGGGCGAGCGCGTGGCGGTCGAGGCGGAATCGCGCGGCATGCATGTCTCGGGAAAGCTCTACAACAATTTCTACCACTTCCTGTTCCAGTTCCGCGACGGGCAGCTCGTGCGCCTGAAGGAGTACATGGACACGGAACTGGTGACGGAGATCCTGTGCGGTGGCCAGAGGCCGCCCGCACGGTGAGCGCGCAGGGCGCGTTTTCATTGACGCATCGACACTGACTCGAGGGAGAGGCATCTGATGGCCAAGTTCGGCGTTGCGGTGGGCATGTTCGGCGTGCACCACTATTACGGCGGTGACGCGCGCGGTTACCTGGAAGCGGCGAAACTCGCCGACGCGGCCGGCATCGACCAGGTCGTGTTCACGGACCACGTGGTGATGGGCGAGCACACCGAGCGCTATCCCTATG
>JAKJFB010000117.1 GCA_022705125.1 Pseudomonadota bacterium | reverse complement strand
GGCTCATCGCGCGCGCTCCGCCGCCGCCTTCATGCGTTGCGCAGCGTGTCGAGCTCCTCGACCGACAGCACCAGCGCGCAGGAGCCCACGCTCTCGCGCAGCTGCGCCAGGCTGCTCGCGCCGATGATCGGGACCGTCGGCAGCGGCTGGCTGGTGAGGTAGGCGAGCACCACGGCGTTCACCGTGGCGTTGTGCTGCAGGGCCAGCTCGCGCACCACGCCGAGCTTGCGCCGGTTGGTGTCCGAGAGGTACAGCGCCCTCACGTCCGCAGCGATCGATTCCTCCTGCCCGGCGGCGAGCCGGGTGAAGATGCCGCGGCTCTGGCCCGAGTAGGGGATCATCGTGAGCCCGGCCTCGTGCAGTGCGCGGTAGCCGTCCTCGTAGTAGCCACCCGGGGCGAACTGCTGCATCGCGGCGCGGTCGGGCTCGGCCAGGCCCCACATCGGCTGGCAGGCGACGAAGCCCTCGTGGCCGATGGAGGCCGCGTAGCGTTGCGCCTGCTCGATGCGCGCCACGCTCCAGTTCGAGCAGCCGAAATGGCGGATCCGTCCGGCGCGCTGGTGTGCGATCAGCGCGTCGAGGATGGCCTCGACCGGGTGCGAGGGATCGTCGCGGTGAAGCCAGTACAGGTCGATGTAGTCCGTGCCGAGCGCGGCGAGACTGCCCTCGAGATCGGCGCCGAGGTGCTCCGGTGTCACGCGCGGCGTGAAGCCGGCGCGGTAGTCGAATTCGCAACCCTTGGTGGCGATCACCACGCTGTCGCGCCGCTGGCGCGCCAGCCAGCGGCCGATGCAGTGCTCGGAGGCCGCGCGCGGCGCGGTCGGGATCCAGTCCGCGTAGCCGTGCGCGGTATCGATGAAATTGCCGCCGAGCGCGCGGAAGGTGTCGAGCATCTCGTGGGCGCGCGCGTCGTCCTGCGCGGTGCCGAACTGGTTCGTGCCGAGGCACAGCTGGCTGACCGTGAGGCCGGTGCGGGGCAGCGGAATCGTCTTCATGGCGTTCTCTCTGTGCTTGGCGGTTGTGCCGGAGGACAGATGCTAGCCGATCGCGGCGCGCTGCACAGGACCGCAGCGCTCAACAGCGGGACGCAGGGGCTCAGCCACCGGGCGGTGCGATGCAGCGGCCGGCGGCTGTCCGCATGAATGCGGACCCACGGTTGGTGGCGCGCGCTACCACTCCTTGACGAGTTGCAGCCCGTAGGTGCGCGGCGTGGTGATCATCCCCTTGATCGCGCCCGCCGAGTTCTCCTGATGCAGCACCAGGCCGTCCTCGTCGAGCAGGTTGTTGCCGAACAGCGCCACGGACCATTTGCGCCGCGTGTCGTGGAGCGCGATGCGGCCGTTCACCATCGTGAGGTCGTCGGCGTAGAAGTAGTTGTCCAGCGTGGTCGAGGACTCGTCGCGGTAGTTCACGGCGCCGAAGACCTGCAGGTCCCAGCCCTCCGCTACCGGCGCGAAGTACTCGCCCCACAGCGTGACGGTGTGCTCCGGCGCGCGCTGCAGCGCGTCGTCGCCGTTGGGCATGTCGTCGAGGCGATAGGTGCAGGGCGTGGTGCTGAAGTCCTCGCCGGCCGCCGCGCGCACGTTCGTCATGTAGCTGCCGCAGTTCAGTTCCTCGGAGTCGTCGTAATAGGCGTCGAGCCACGAGTAGGCGCCGCCCACCGTGACGGTCTCGCTGAGGCGCCAGGTGGCGTCCAGGTCCACGCCCTGCGTGACCGCGGCGGCCGCGTTCACCACGGTGACCGCGCCCTGCGGCGTGATCGTGGCGGTCTGCAGGTCGTCGAAATCGGTGCGGAACAGCGCGACGTTCAGCTGGGCCGCGCCATCGAGCAGCGTGAACTTGCCGCCCAGTTCGAAGGACAGCGCCTCCTCGGCACCGAAGGTGTCGCCTTCGCGGGTGTAGACGTTGATGTTGCCGCTGTTGACGCCGCCGGCCTTGAAGCCCGAGGCGACCGTGAAGTACAGCATGGTGTCGTCGTCCAGGAAGTACTGCAGCTTGGCCGTGGGGATCCACTGGTCGTCTTCCAGCCGGTCCTCGGCCCTCGGCGTCCCGCCGGGCGCGGCGATGTAAGTGGGCAACTGGCTGACGGTATAGCCGGGACGGGCCTCCGCGCTGCTGGTGGCGCCGTAGATCACCGGCAGCAGCGCCGCCCATGGCGCCAGCGAGGGATCCGCCGCCAGCGCGCTCGCCGCGATCTCGTTGGCGGAGGGGTAGGCGCCCCACGGCAGGCCGAGTCCGTTGGTGTACCAGGTGCCCTTGGACAGCGCGAACTCGTTTTCCTCGTCGGTGTAGCGCACGCCGAGCACCAGATGCCACTGCTCCGTGAACTCGTACTCGCCCTCGAAGAACAGCGACCAGGTCCTGATCTCCTGGTCGAGGTTGCTGATGCGCCCGTCGGGCGATCCCGAAGGCGTGATCAGGCGGAAGTACTCGGCGGTGCCGTTGGCGTAGCCCTGGGCGACGTTGTCCTGCAGGTCGCCGAGAAAGCCGAGGGCCGGGTTGCTCGCAAGTCCGTCCACCAGGGGAGGCAGGACCTGGGTGCCGAGGTTCAGCGCGGCGAAGTCCTCGGCGCGCGGCAGCGTGTGGACGTCGAAGCTGTCGACGAAGCCGCCGGCCACGAAGTGGAAACGACGGTCGGTGGGCGACTCGATGCGCAGCTCCTGGCTGTAGTACTCGTTGCGCTCGGTCAGGCCGTTGATCGTGAGCGCGTTGTCGGGCGAGGCGGAGATCCAGTCGCGCGAGCGCGCGTCGTACTCGCTCCAGCCCGTCACCGATTTCAGGGCGTAGTCACCCGGGAGATCCCAGTTCACGTGGAGCGCCGCGATGTCGGCGTCGTAGCGCCCGCCCGGCTCGTCGAGCCCCTGCAGCCCCTGACCGTTCACCTGCTGCTTGTCGTCCTGCTCCAGGTCGATGCCCGGATAGTCCGCCCACACGCCGAAGGGGTCGCCGACCAGCTGGTCGTACATGCCGATGTTCTCGTGCGTCATGTGCTCGTACTTGGCGAACACGTACACCGTCTCGGCAGGCGTCCAGCCGACGCTGAGGCGATACCCCTCGCTGTCCTGTCCGCCGCCATCGGGGCCGATGCTGTTGTCGAGGTAGGTGCCACGCTCGCTGTTGATCCCCGCGATGCGGCCCGACAGCGTGTCGGTGATCGGCCCCGAGACATAGCCTTCGACCTTGTGCGAATCGATATTGCCGTATTCACCGAGCACGCGCGCGCTGAACTCGTCCGAAGGCCGCGCGGTATACATGCTGATCGCGCCGGCAATGGTGTTGCGCCCGTACAGCGTGCCCTGCGGGCCGCGCAGCACCTCGATGCGATCCATGTCGAACATCGGGTTGCGTGACAGGCGGCTGCGCCCGAAGTAGACCTCGTCGATGTAGATCCCGACCGAGCTCTCGACGGTGTCGAGCCCCGGGCTGCCGAGGCCGCGCATCGCCACCGAGGACACCCGCCCGCCGTCCTGCGTGATCAGGCTGGGCGTCTGCAGCGACAGTCCCTCGAGCGTGGCGATGCCTTTCTTTTCCAGCGTCACGCCGGTCTCGACCGCCATCGAGATCGGCACTTCGAGGATGCTCTCGGCGCGCCGCTGCGCGGTGACCACGATTTCCTCGAGTTCGAGGCCGGCGTCGTCGGCATGCACGGGAACGCACTGGATGGCGAAGGCAAGCGGGGCGATCAGGAAGGACGGACGAATGGCACGGACGCAACGACGCATGAACCCTCTCCTCGGAAATTGTTATGGACATCGGGAGCTGGCGTCCGGCAACGCGGAGCGCCACGATCGTTCCGGAGAGTACCCAGTAAGATGCGCCAATGCAATCGAGTGCGATGGTAATCGCGAGAGGAGTTTCAGAGCTTCGCGATGACGTCCTCGCCCACGCGCGCGATCCGCGCGAGCAGGTCGTGGCGCGGGTCGGGGATCATGCGCGCCACCAGGCGGTGCACGCCGAGCTCCCGCATCGCGTGGACGCGTTCCGCGCCGAGCTCGGGCCGCCACATCGCGGTGATCTCGATCTGCGCGAAGTCGCGCCCGAGCGCGCTGCAGGCGTGTTTCAGCGCGTCCAGCATGGGCGCGAGATCGTCGGTGGATTCGCACGGCGCGTACCAGCCGGTGCCGAATCGGGCGATCCGCTCGAAGGCCTTGCCCTTGCTGCCGCCGATGATCACGGGGAAGGGCTTCTGCACCGGCAGCGGGTAACTCTTGAAGCCGCTCCAGTCGAGGAACTCGCTGTGGTGCTCGACCAGCTCCTCCGACCAGACCTTTTTCATTGCCGAAATGTAATCGTCAAAGCGCGCGCCGCGGTGCTCGAAGGGCACGCCCATGGCCACGAACTCTTCCTCGAGCCAGCCGATGCCGAGGCCCAGCGTGAGGCGCCCGCCGCTCAGTACGTCGATGCTGGCGGCCTGCTTCGCGAGCAGCAGCGGGTTGGTCTGGGGCAGGATGTTCACGCCCGTGCCGAGACGCAGGCGCTTCGTGTGCGCGGCGATGGTCGCCAGCGCGATCAGCGGATCGATGAAGTTCACCTCCGGCGCAATGCCCATCTTGCCGGAGCCGGAATAGGGATAACGCGAGTCGTACGCGACCGGCACCATCACGTGCTCGAAGGTCCAGGCCGACTCGAAGCCCGCCGCCTCCGCGGCCTGCGCCACCGCCACGAGCTGCTCGACCGAGGTGTAGCCCACGTTGACGGGGATGATGCCGATCTTCATGCGAGGCTCCCGGCTTGCTGTCCTACTTGCCTTCCTGCTCCACCCATTCCCAGCGCACGGGCTCGCCGAAGTCGTCATAGACGGCCTTGCGCACGAAGCGCGGGCGCTTGCCGGCGGGCTTTTCCTTGGGCTTGCGCCGCCTGGCCTCGATGGCCGCGACCACCTCGGGCACGTAGGTGCGTTCCTCCTTGGGGCGCGGCGTGAAGGCATGGAACCTGCCGACCGGACCCTGTGCCTGGTCGCGCCCGCTGATGCCGCGCGCGACCTCCGCCACGGCGCCGCCACGGCGCAGGTAATCGCTCACCTGTTGCTCGATCTCGGCGCGCAGGTCGGTCTTGCTCACGGTCGGTTTCACGCTCGGATACGCCGCGCGGGCGGCGTCTGGTGGCGGATCATCGACGGAGCATATGCGCGCCGGCGGCTGCAGGCAACCGCGGCCCCCTGTGGGTCGCCATTCCGGCATGAATGCCGACCTACGTCTGCTGGTTGCGCCACAGCGCGGCATAGGCGCCGCCGGCGGCGAGCAGTTCCTCGTGGCGGCCCTGCTCGATCACGCGACCGCCGTCCAGCACCGCGATGCAGTCGGCGTCGACCACGGTCGAGAGCCGGTGCGCGATCACCAGGCTGGTGTGGCCGTGCGCAATCTCGGCGAGCGCCGTGAGAATGAGGCGCTCGGCCTTGCTGTCGAGCGAGGAGGTGGCTTCGTCGAAGACCAGGATGGGCGGGCGCTTGAGGATGGTGCGCGCGATCGCCACCCGCTGGCGCTCGCCGCCGGAGAGTTTCAGGCCGCGTTCGCCCACGCGCGTGGCCAGCCCTTGCGGCAGCTGCGCCACGAAGTCCGCCAGATGTGCCATGCGCACGGCCTGCTGCACGTCGGCGTCGCTCGCGCCCGGGCGCCCGAAGCGGATGTTCTCGAGCAGCGTGTCGTTGAAGAGCACCGTGTCCTGGGGCACGATGCCGATCGCCGCGCGCAGCGATTGCTGCGTGACGTCGCGGATGTCCTGGCCGTCGATCAGGATCGCGCCCTCGCTCGCGTCGTGGAAGCGGAACAGCAGCTTCACCAGCGTCGACTTGCCGGCCCCGCTCGCGCCCACCACCGCGAGCTTGGTGCCCGGTTCGATGCGGAGATTCACGCCGCGCAGGATCTCGCGTTCGGCCTGGTAGCGGAAGGCCACGTCGCGGAACTCCACGCGCGCACCGCTCACCGCCAGGGCGCGCGCGCCGGGGCGGTCGGCGACGCGCGGGCGCACGGCCAGCAGGCCGAACATCTCCTCGATCGCCGCCAGCGAGCCCTTGATCTCGCGATAGACCATGCCGAGGAAATTGAGCGGCATGAACAGCTGCATCATGAAGGCGTTGATCAGCACGAAGTCGCCCACGCTCATCCGGCCGCGGCTCACGTCGCGCGCCGCCAGCGCCATGCTCGCGGTCATCGCCAGCGCCACGATCAGCGCCTGCCCGGCATTCAGCGCGAACAGCGTCAGGCGGTTCTTGCGCCGCGCCTCCTCCCACCTGCCGAGTTCGGCGTCGTAGCGCGCGGCCTCGTGCGCCTCGTTGCCGAAGTACTTCACCGTCTCGTAGTTCAGCAGGCTGTCGACGGCGAGCGTGTTGCTGGCCGAATCCGCCAGGTTGGCCGCGCGCACGTAGGTCGTGCGCCACTCGGTGGCGACGATGGAGAACGCGATGTAGGCCAGCACCGCGGCCAGCGTGATCGCCGCGTAGGCAATCCCGTAGTTCCACGCCAGCAGGCCCGCGACCACCAGGATCTCGAACAGCGTGGGCGCGATGTTGAACACGAAGAAGCGCATCAGGAAGCTGATGCCGTTGGTGCCGCGCTCGATGTCGCGCGCGAGCCCCCCGGTGCGCCGCTCGAGGTGGAAGTCCAGGTCCAGCCCGTGCAGGTGCTCGAAGACGCGCAGACCCACGCGGCGCATCGCGCGCTCGGTGACGCGGCCGAACAGCGTGTCGCGGATCTCGCCGAACATCACGTTGGCCAGGCGCGCCGCGCCGTAGGCCGCGACCAGTCCCAGCGCGGCCTTCAGCCACGCCGCGCCGCCGGCGCCCATCGCATCCACCGCGTGCTTGAGCAGGAAGGGCGCCCAGATGCTGCCGAGCTTCGCGAGCACCAGGCAGCCCAGCGCCAGCGCGATGCGCGCGCGGTACTGCGCCAGGTACGGCCAGATCATGCGGATCGCACGCCAGCTGAACCCCGTGGCTTCGTGGCTTGCCGAATGGCTGCTGCGCATGGTCGGGGGTGTCTCCGGGCGTTGCGGGATGCGGCGGCATTCTACACGGCGGTCCGCGCTCGCGCGGCGCGCGTATGCTGTCGTGGTGAATGCACGGGCATTCGCGCACAATGAGCACACGGGCAACGGAGGCCACGGTGGCTGAATCGGACGACGGGAGCAGGAAGACATCGGCGGTGCCGGGCGGCAGGTTGTCGCGGCTGGGGCGCATGGCGCGTCTGGCGACCGGCATTGCCGGGGGCATGCTGGCCGAGGGCGGGCGCCAGATCGCGCAGGGCAGGATGCCGCGCGCGAGCGAGTTGCTGCTGACTCCCGCGAATGCGCGCCGGCTCGCCGGGCAACTCGCGAACCTGCGCGGCGCGGCGATGAAGATGGGGCAGCTGTTGTCGATGGACGCCGGCGACCTGTTGCCGCCGCAGCTCTCCGAGATCCTCGCGCGGCTGCGCGCCGACGCGCAGGCCATGCCGCGGCGCCAGCTCGAGGGCGTGCTGGTCAAGGCCTGGGGCAAGGACTGGCAGCGCCTGTTCGCCGACTTCTCGTGGCAACCGCTGGCCGCGGCCTCGATCGGGCAGGTGCACCGCGCCACCACGCTCGACGGGCGCCACCTCGCGCTGAAGATCCAGTACCCCGGTATCGCGCGCTCCATCGACAGCGATGTCGACAACGTCGCGACGCTGCTGCGTATCGCGCGGCTGCTGCCCGATGGCATCAACCTCGCGCCGCTGCTGCACGAGGCCAAGCGCCAGCTGAAGGCCGAGGCGGATTACCTGAAGGAAGCAGGGCACCTGCGCCATTTCGGCGCGTTGCTGGCCGACGACGCCGATTTCGTGGTCCCCTCGGTCGACGAGGCGCTGACGCGACGCGAGGTGCTGGCGATGAGCTACGTGCCGGGCCGTGCGGTGGAGCGCATGGACGTGGCGGCGCAGGCGGTGCGCGACCGCATCGCGACGCTGCTGTTCCGGTTGCTGTTTCGCGAGATGTTCGAGTTCCGCCTGGTGCAGACCGACCCGAATTTCGCCAACTTCCGCTACCAGGACGCGGGCCAGCGCGTCGCGCTGCTGGATTTCGGGGCCACGCGGCGCTATTCGAAGCGCGTGATCGACGGCTATCGCAAGCTGTTCCGCGGTGCGCGCGACGCCGACCGCGCCCTGCTGCTG
>JAKJFB010000116.1:7822-8136 GCA_022705125.1 Pseudomonadota bacterium | reverse complement strand
GCTGAACCTGCCCTCGATCCTCACCGAGGACGGGCGCACCAACGTGATGATGCTCGGCGTGGACCCGCCCGAACCGGGCGTGGTCACGCTGCGCCTGCAGTTCCTCGACCCGGAGCAATTCAGGCAGCCGGCAGCGACGGCCTAGCTTCTGCGCAGGTCCGCATTCATGCGGACATTGTTTCCACTGTAGATGCGGCTGAAGAGGGTGTCGCAAAAGCCATTACGTTGCGAGCGAGCGGCTTGGTGCGTCGCTGGCTGTGCGCGTGCCGCGTCGCGCGAATCCGGGAATGTCCGCCTTTTCGAGGGTTTCCACC
>JAKJFB010000116.1:4640-7642 GCA_022705125.1 Pseudomonadota bacterium | reverse complement strand
GCGGCACTGATGGGTGCTCGAGCGCCGATGGCTCGCGATACGCGGGATTGTCAGGCCGCTATCCAGCTCACGGATGGTTTTACAACACCCTCTTCAACCGGACAATTGTCCGGATAAATCCGGACCTGCGCCAGACCTGCGCCGGTGGCCAGGCGCAGCAGTGAGCGACGCGCCGTCAGCGCGAAATGCTGACCTTCGGTGCCGCGGGCTGCTCGATGCGCAGCTTCTGCGACGGCGCCATCACGCTGGCGGTACCGCTCACGACCACCTTCCCGTTCTGGTTGCTGGCCACGGTCTGCAGCTTCACCAGCTTCTTTTCGTCGGACTTCTCGAGCACCGTGAGCTGCACCGTGATGGTGTCGCCGATGCGTACCGGGCGCTCGAAGCGCAGGTCCTGGCCGAGGTAGATCGTGCCCGGACCCGGCAGCGTCATCGCGATCGCGGCGGAGATCAGCCCGCCGGTGTACATGCCGTGCGCGATGCGGCCCTTGAACTGGGTGCCCGCGGCGAACGCCTCGTCGAGATGCACCGGATTGACGTCGCCGGAGACGGCCGCGAACAGCAGCAGGTCGTCCTCCGTGACGGTGCGCGCGTAGCTCGCGGCCTGGCCGACGGTGATCTCGTCGAAGGTCAGGTTTTCCAGCATCGGCATTGTCGGCGCTCCGGCTCGTTTCGGGGAGGCGCGGATTATTGCAGCGCACTCCTGCGATTGCCAGCCGCGAAGCATCTTCGCTACAGTCTTCACCCTCAGCTTCTCTGACCCGCCCGGGGGCGACGAACGGCAATGCACGCAATGGAACTGATCGAGCGGGCGAGGGCCGCCGCGGGCATGCCGCAGCACGTCGGGCTGCTGGAGTACGACAGCGTGCAGGCGGTGCTCGCGGCCGCGGTGGCGCGCTTTCCCGAGAAGCCCGCGCTGAGCAGCCTGGGCCACACGCTCACGTTCCGCGAGCTCGACCGGCTGACCGCGGCGTTCGCGTCGTGGCTGCAGCACCACACGGACCTGCAGCCCGGGGAGCGCATCGCGATCCAGATGCCGAACCTGGTGCAGTACCCGGTGGTGTGCCTGGGGGCGCTGCGCGCCGGGCTGATCGTCGTGAACACCAACCCGCTCTACACCGCGCGCGAGATGGAGCACCAGTTCCAGGACTCGGGCGCGACGGCGCTGGTGCTGCTGGCGAACATGGCGGCGAACGCCGCGCCGGTGCTTCCGCACACCGGCATCCGCCACGTCGTGGTCACGGAGCTTGCGGACCTGCACCCGTTTCCGCGCCGCCTGCTGATCAACGCCGGGGCGCGCTACCTGAAGAAGCTGGTGCCGCCGTACCACATACCGGGCGCGGTGGGGCTGCGCGAGGCGCTCGCACGGGGCGCGCGGCAGGCGCATCACGAGGCGGCACCGGCGCCGCAAGACGTGGCGGTGCTGCAATACACCGGCGGCACCACGGGCGTCTCGAAGGGCGCGATGCTCTCGCACGGCAACATCGTCGCCAACATGCAGCAGGCCGGCGTGCTGTTCTCGACCTACGATTTCCGCGAGGGCGAGGAGACGCTGCTGCTGCCGCTGCCGCTGTATCACATCTATGCGTTCAATGCCTGCCTCGGCATGCTCGCGCGCGGTGCGCACACGGTGCTGCTGCCCAATCCGCGCGACCTGCAGAGCCTGGTGGCCGCGTTCCGCGACTCGCGCTGCTCGGGCTTCGCCGGCCTGAACACGCTGTTCGTGGCGCTGTGCAACGACGCGGGTTTCCGCGCGCTCGATTTCTCGCGGCTCAAGGTCACGATGTCCGGTGGCATGGCGCTCACGATGGCCGCCGCGCGTCGCTGGAAGGAAGTCACCGGTGTGGAGATCGTCGAGGGCTACGGCATGAGCGAGACCTCGCCGGTGATCTCGCTGAACCCGGTGAACGCGAATCACCTCGGCACCATCGGCATCGCGGTGCCCTCGACCGAGGTGCGCATTCTCGACGACGACGGCAACGAGGTGGAGGCAGGCGAGCCCGGCGAGCTGGTGGTGCGCGGCCCGCAGGTGATGCTCGGCTACTGGAACCAGGCCGTGGAGACCGCGAAGGTGCTCTCGCCCGAGGGTTGGCTGCACACCGGCGACGTGGCCGTGGTGACGCCGCAGGGTTACCTGAAGATCGTCGACCGCAAGAAGGACATGGTCGTGGTGTCCGGGTTCAATGTGTACCCCAACGAGATCGAGGAGGTCGTGGTCGCGCATCCGGACGTGCTGGAGTGCGCGGTGGTCGGCATTCCCGATGAGCGCACCGGCGAGGCGCTGCGCGTGTTCGTGGTGCCGCGCCATCCCGGCCTGACCGAGAAGGCGCTGCGCGATTTCTGCCGTGAGAACCTCACCGGCTACAAGATGCCGCGCGAGTTCGTGATCCGCACCGAACTGCCGAAGTCCAACGTCGGCAAGATCCTGCGCCGCGAGTTGCGCGGGCAATGAGCGGCCGGAGGCGCTGAACGCATGGTGGCCGGGCCGCCGCGCGCGGCCGGGTTGCCGCCCGCGTTGAAGGAACTGCAGTCGCGCCTGGCCGAGGGCATGAGCGGTGATGCCGCGCGCCTGAACCGCCAGCTGGCGCAACTCGCGGACCTGGTGCGCCGCGGCAAGCCGCACGACCGGCTGCTGGCGGGCATCGAGGCCGCGATCGCCGAGTCGATCGCGCGCGTGGCGCGGCGACGTTCGCTGTTGCCGCAGGCGATAAATTACCCCGAGGAACTGCCGGTCTCCGGCGCGCGCGAGCGCATCGCCGCGGCAATCGCCGGGCACCAGGTGGTGATCCTCGCCGGCGACACCGGCTCGGGCAAGACCACGCAGCTGCCCAAGTTGTGCCTGGAGCTCGGGCGCGGCGTGCGCGGCATGATCGGCCACACGCAGCCGCGGCGCATCGCCGCGCAGGCCGTCGCCTCGCGCATCGCCGAGGAGCTCGGTCCCGCGGGCGCGGCGACGGTCGGCTGGCAGGTGCGCTTCACCGATCGCTCCTCGCCCGACACGC
>JAKJFB010000116.1:0-4630 GCA_022705125.1 Pseudomonadota bacterium | reverse complement strand
CCGCGCCGGCTGGCCGCCCGCACCGTCGCGGCGCGTATCGCCGAGGAACTGGGCACCCCGCTGGGGGAGGCGGTCGGTTACACGGTGCGGTTCACCGATCAGGCCTCCGACCGGACGCTGGTCAAGCTGATGACCGACGGCATCCTGCTCGCGGAGATCCAGCACGACCGCCGCCTCGAGCGCTACGACACCATCATCATCGACGAAGCGCACGAGCGCAGCCTCAACATCGACTTCCTGCTCGGCTACCTGAAGCGCCTGCTGCCCGAGCGACCCGATCTCAAGCTCGTGATCACCTCGGCGACCATCGACGTCGAGCGTTTCGCGCGCCACTTCGACGGCGCGCCGGTGATCCAGGTCGAGGGGCGCACCTACCCGGTCGAGGTCTGGTACCGCCAGCCGCCCGAGGAGGAACCCGACCTGACGCGCGCGATCGTCGCGGCGATCGAGGAGCTCATCGCACACGAGCGCGGCACCCCGCATGCCGGGCGCGGCGACATCCTGGTGTTCCACGCCGGTGAGCGCGACATCCGCGAGACGGCGCTGGCGCTGCGCAAATCCGATATCGCGCACGCCGAGGTGCTGCCGCTCTACTCGCGGCTGTCGCAGGCCGAGCAGGCGAGCGTGTTCAGGCCCTCGGCGCGCGCCGGGCGGCGCATCGTGCTGGCGACCAACGTCGCCGAGACCTCGCTCACGGTGCCGGGGATCCGCTACGTGATCGACCCGGGGCTGGCGCGCATCAGCCGCTACAGCGTGCGCTCGAAGGTGCAGCGCCTGCCCATCGAGCCCATCGCCCGCGCCAGCGCCGAGCAGCGCAAGGGCCGCTGCGGGCGCATCAGCGAAGGCATCTGCGTGCGGCTGTATTCCGAGGAGGATTTCGCGGCGCGCCCCGCGTTCACCGACCCCGAGATCCTGCGCACCGGGCTCGCCTCGGTGATCCTGCAAATGCACGCGCTGGGGCTCGGCGAGGTGGGGCGCTTTCCGTTCCTCGACCCGCCCGAGGAGCGCCAGGTCAACGACGGCATCCGCCTGCTCGAGGAGCTCGGTGCGCTGGATGGCAAGCGCCTGAGCGCGATCGGCCGGCAGCTCGCGCGCTTGCCGGTGGACCCGCGCATCGGGCGCATGTTGCTCGCCGCCGCCGGCCTCGGCGCGCTGGCCGAGATGCTGGTGGTCGCGAGTTTCCTCAGCGTGCAGGACCCGCGCGAGCGCCCGGTGGAGAAGCAGCAGGCGGCCGACGAGAGCCACCGCCGCTTCGCCTGCGCCACCTCGGATTTCGTCTCGGTGCTGCAGCTCTGGGCCTATGCCGAGGACAAGCGCCAGGAGCTGTCGGTGAGCGCGTGGCGGCGGCTGTGCCAGCGCGAGTTCCTGTCGTTCATGCGCCTGCGCGAGTGGCGCGACATCCACTACCAGTTGCGCCTGATCAGCCGCGAACTGGGCCTGCGCGAAAACCACGAGCCGGCCAGCGAGGAAACGCTGCACCGCGCGGTGCTCGCCGGCATGCTGACGCACATCGGCACGCGCACCGAGGAGCGCGACTACGAGGGCGTGCGCGGGCGGCGCTTCAACCTGCATCCCGGCTCGTTCGTGTTCCGCAAGGCGCCCAAATGGGTGGTGGCGGCGGAACTGGTCGAGACCACGCGGCTCTACGCGCGCAGCGTGGCCGCGATCGAGCCCGAGTGGGTGCTGCCCTGGGCCGAGCACCTGCTCAAGCGCGAGCACCACTCGCCGCACTGGTCGGCGCGCGCGGGCAAGGTGATGGCCAGCGAGCGCATCCGCCTGTTCGGGCTGGTGCTCTCGGACAAGAAGAGCGTGGACTTCGGGCGCATCGACCCGGTGGAGGCGCGGCGCCTGTTCATCCAGAGCGCGCTGGTCGAGGGCGATTACCAGAGCAAGCAGAAATTCTGGGCGCACAACCGCGCGCTGCTCGCCGAGGTCGAGGCGCTGGAGGCGAAGGGGCGCCGGCGCGACCTGCTGGTCGAGGATCGCGTGATCCATGACTTCTACGACGAGCGCCTGCCGTCCGAGGTGCACGATCATCCCTCGCTGGAGAAATGGCTGCGCGCGGTGCAGGCGCGCGAGCCCGAGGCGCTGTGCATGCAGCGCGCGAGCCTGCTGCGCAAGCTCGACGACGGCCTCAGCGGCGCGCAGTTCCCCGATGCGCTGGCGTGGCAGGACCTGCGCGTGCCGCTGGCGTATCGCTACGAGCCGGGGCATCCGGCCGACGGTGTGACCGCGGTGCTGCCGCTGGCGCTGCTCGATCACTTCCCGCGCCATCTGCCGGAGTGGCTGGTGCCGGGGCTGCTGCGCGAGAAGCTGATCGCGCTGCTCAAGACGCTGCCCAAGCAGTATCGCAAGGCGCTGGTGCCGGTGCCCGATACCGTGGACGCGCTGCTGCCCCTGCTGAAGCCCGGGGACACACCGCTGCTCCTCGCGCTCGGCGAGGCATTGCGCCAGGGCCGCGGGCTCGCGATCCCGCGCGAGGCCTGGCAGGAGGAGGCGCTCGATGCCTTCTACCGCATGAACCTGCGCGTGCTCGATACCGCGGGCGCGATCGTGGCAGAGGGGCGCGATCTCGCCGCGATCCGCCTGCAGCTCGCGCCGCAGGTGCGCGCCGAGGTGCAGCGTGCCGCGCCCCGGCAGCACGCGCGCAGCGGCATCACGCGCTGGGACTTCGGCGCGCTGCCCGCCGTGGTGCGCGTCTCGGGCAAGGCGCTCGACGTGCCGGGTTACCCCGCGGTGCGCGACTGCGGCGAGACGGTGGCGACCGAGACTTTCTCCGATCGCGAGGAGGCTGACGCGATCCACCGTGCCGGCGTGCGCCGCCTGCTCCTGCTCGACTGCGCGCAGGCCGCGGCCTACCTGCGCCGCAACCTGCTGAAGGATGCGCGCACCGGGCTGCGCTGGGGCCGCGGTTTCGACCGCGCGGCACTGGTCGAGGACATCCTGCTCGGCGCCATCGAGGGTTGTCTGCCCGAAGACGCCGCGCTGCCGCGCGAGCAGGCGGATTTCGCGAAGCTCTCGGAGCGCTGCCGGCGCGAGATCACGCCGCGCGCGCAGCAGATCGAACAGCTGCTGGGGCGCATGGCCGAGCAGTTGCACGCGATCAACGGCCAGCGCGCGATCCTCGGCAAGCCTGCCTTCGCCCAGGCCAAGCGCGATGCCGAGGCGCAGCTCGAGGCCCTGCTCGCGCCCGGTTTCCTCTATCGCACCCCCGCGCGCTGGCTGGAGCGCCTGCCGGTGTACCTGAAGGCACTGGCGCTACGCCTCGAGAAGCTCGCGCTGCGGCTGCCGCGCGACCAGGAGGCGGTGCGCGAGCTCGAGGTGCTGGGCAAGCGCCACGCCGATTACCTGGCTGCGCACCCCGGTTCGGCCGCTGCCGCCGTGCGCGTGCAGGAGTACCGCTGGATGCTCGAGGAATACCGCGTGTCGGTGTTCGCGCAGCAGCTGGGCACCGTGGCGCCGGTATCGCCGAAGCGGCTGGAGAAACTGTGGGAGGAACTGCTGGCAGGCAGCTGATGCGAGCGCCATTGCCGGGCACGCGATCGGCGGGGGCGAGGGCTATCGGCTACACTTGCGGCTCGTTCCCGCAGCCGAATCCAGCGCATGGCAATCGTCGTCAAACAGGAATCGCTCATGGTGCCCGTGACCGGCAAGGTCCAGCTGCACCTGCGCCGCCTGTGGACAGGAGACAAGGGCGCCGGCCAGCCGGTGCTGATGTTCCACGGCGCCGCCGAGGACGGGCACATCTTCTACTCGCACTCGGGCCTGGGGCTGGCGTGCTTCCTCGCGCGCAAGGGCTGCGAGGTCTTCGTGCCCGATATGCGCGGCAAGGGCAAGAGCTGGCCCGCGATCAACCAGCACAGCGATTTCGGCTTCCACGAGATCGTGACCGAGGACATCCCCGCGCTGGCCGCCACCGTGAAGCGCCTGGGCGGCGGGCGCGAACAGACCTGGATCACGCACTCGCTGGGCGGTCCGCTGGTGGCCGCGGCGCTGGCGCGCCTCGGACCCGAGCCGCTGGGCGTGCGCCAGCTGGCGCATTTCGCCGCCAGGCGACAGATCCGCACCACGGGTTTGCGTCGCCGCCTGATGGTCGACCTGCTGTGGAACCGCATCGGCCGGCTGGCGGTGTCGTTCGAGGGCTACCTGCCGGCGACGGCGCTGGGCCTGGGTACCGCGCGCGAATCGAGGCGCTGCTTCCTCGACGGCATCAGCTGGTCCACGCGCGAGCAGTGGATCGATGCCGAGGACGGCTTCGACTATGGCGCGACGCTGGCGCGCGGGCGCTGGCTGCGCAGCCTGTATTTCGCCTCGGCCACCGACCGCGCCTTCGGCAGTCCCGACGACGTGCGCGACTTCATGCACGAACTCGGACAGCACGACGGGCGCATGCTTGTGCTGGGGCGCGAGGCGGGCAATCTGCGCGACTATTCGCACACCGGCATGCTGACGCACCCCGAGGCCGAGCAGGACCACTTCCCGCAACTGCTCGACTGGATGCGCGAGTAACGTGGGTCGGGCTTCAGCCCGACAATTGTCCGCATGAATGCGGACCTACGGGCGGACGATCTTCCGCATGAATGCGGACCCACGAGCCAGCGCTGCATCTGGACCTCACCCGCCGCTCGGG
>JAKJFB010000115.1 GCA_022705125.1 Pseudomonadota bacterium | reverse complement strand
CCGCCTCGAGCAGGCTGATCTGCGCGCGCGCCTCGAGCAGCGCATAGCCGCGTTCCCCGGCCGCGATCGCATCGCGCGCCGCGACCAGCGCGCGGTACAGCGCCGGCGCAATCGCTCGTTCGGCGGCGTTCAGGTAACCGTTGCGCGAGCTGAGCGCGAGGCCGTCTTCGGCGCGCGCGACCGGCGCCCCGATGATCTCGATGGGGAAGCACAGGTCCTCGACCATCCGGCGCACGACGGCGAGTTGCTGGAAATCCTTGACGCCGAACACGGCCTTGTGCGGCTGCACGATATTGAACAGCTTGCTCACGATCGTGGTGACGCCGGTGAAGTGTCCCGGGCGCGTGGCGCCGCACAGGATGTTGGTCATCGTGGGCACCGCGACCGTGGTCTGCTCCTCGACGCCGTTCGGGTAGACCTCGCGGTCGCTCGGGCAGAACAGCGCATCCGCCCCGGCGCCGCGCAGCTTCTCGATGTCGGCATCGAGGGTGCGCGGGTAGAGCGCATAGTCCTCGTTCTTGCCGAACTGCAGTGCGTTCACGAAGATGCTGACGACGACCTTGTCGCCGTGCTCCGCGGCGAGCTTCACCAGTTGCAGGTGGCCTTCGTGCAGGTTGCCGAGCGTGGGCACGAAGACCACTGCCTGGTCCTGTCGACGCCAGTCGCCCACGGTCGCACGGATCTCGGAGAAGGTCTTGCAGATCTGCATGGCGGCGGGCTCCCTGCCGGTGGTCGCTGTCAGTCGAAGCCGTGTTCCGGCTGCGGGAAGCTGCCGTCGCGCACCGCGGCCGCGTAGGCCGCGAAGGCGCCCGCGATGTCGCGGCCGCCGGTGAGGAAATTCTGCACGAAGCGCGGGGGGCGCGGGGTCATGCCGAGCATGTCGTGCATCACCAGCACCTGCGCGTCGGTGCCGGCGCCGGCACCGATGCCGATCACGGGGATCGGCAACTGCGTCGTGATGTCGGTGGCCAGCGCGCGCGGTACGCATTCCAGCACCAGCAGCGCGGCGCCCGCGTCAGCGAGCGCTTTTGCGTCGTCGACGATGCGCTGAGCTGCCACCGGATCGCGGCCCTGCACCACGAAGCCGCCGAAGCTGTTCACGGATTGCGGCGTGAGCCCGAGGTGCGCGCAGACCGGCACGCCGCGCTCGCTCAGGCGCTGCACGGTATCGACGAGCCAGGCGCCACCCTCGAGCTTGACCATGTGCGCCCCGGCCTGCATCAGGACCGCGGCATTGCGCATGGCCTCTTCGGGCGTGGCGTAGCTCATGAAGGGCATATCGCCGATCACCAGCGCGGGAGCGGCACCGCGGCTCACGCAGCGCGTATGGTAGGCCATCTCCTCGATGGTGACCGGAACGGTGCTCGCATGTCCCTGCAGCACCATGCCGAGCGAATCGCCGACGAGTATCGTTTCGATCCCTGCGCCGGCGGCGGCGCGCGCGAAGCTCGCGTCGTAGGCGGTCAGGCAGCAGAAGCGGCGCCGTTCGCGCTTCATCTCCTGCAGTGTCCTGATCGTTACGGCTTTCATGCCCGGGCTCGCATCAGAAAAAGGTGGGATTGAAGTAGTGTCTGCCAGCGCGCACGTTCAGCAGGTATTCGACGAGCTCGGTATAGTGGTTATCGTCATTGGCGAAGTCAATAGCGGCCGCATTGACGATCAGCAGTGGCGCTTCGTCGTAGAAATGGAAGAACTGGCTGTAGGCTTCGTTGAGTTGTTCGAGGTACTTGCGCTCGACCAACTGCTCGGCGGCGATGCCGCGGCGCTGGATGCGCTCGATCAACACTTCCACCGGCGCCTGCAGGTAGATCACGAGGTCGGGTCGCGGCGTGCTCGGCACCAGGCGCGTGAAAACGGTTTCGTAGAGCTCGAATTCGTTGGCGTCGAGGTTGAGCCGCGCGAACAGCCGGTCCTTCTCGATCAGGAAGTCCGTGACGCGCGAACTCTGGAACAAGTCGGCCTGACGTATCGCATCGACCTGGCGCACGCGCTGGATCAGGAAGAACAGCTGGGTGGCGAGCGCATTGCGCGCGCGCTCGCGATAGAAGCTCTCGAGGAACGGGTTCTCGTCGGCGAGCTCCAGCACGAGTTCGTGGCCGAAGCTCGCGGCCAGTCGGCGCGCGAGCGTGGTCTTGCCGGCTCCGATCGGACCCTCGACCGCGATAAAACGCGGAATCTGCCGTGGGGGTGTGCCGGCAGTGCGGCTAGTCATCGGTTTGCTCCAGCGTGGCAAAGGTGGCTTCCAGTCCGCGCGCGCCCAGAGTCGCGCGCAGGCGCGCGACGGGGGTGCCGTCGGGCAGGCGCAGCGCCGGTGCGAGATCGCTCAACGGATACACCACGAAGTTGCGTTCCGCCAGCCGCGGATGTGGCAGCGTGAGGCGCTCATCGGCGAGCGAAAGATCGTCGAACAGCAGCAGGTCGAGGTCGAGGGTACGCGCGCCCCAGCGCACCGTGCGTTCACGTGCGGCGGCGGCTTCAAGCGCCTGTAGCAGATCCAGCAGGGCGTGCGGTTCGAGCGTCGTGGCCAGCGCCAACACGCCGTTGAGGTAATCGGGCTGATTGCCGGGACCGATGGCGCGAGTGCGATACCAGGGGCTCACACCGGTGACGCGACAGCCGGGCGTGGCGTCCAGCGTTTCGATGGCGTGCCGCAGGTTGCCCTTCACGTCGCCGAGGTTGGCGCCGAGCGCGATATACGCGCTCGATTCAGCCGCCATCCGCGCCGCTGCCGCCCGAGCCGGGGCGCCGGCGGCGCCGGCGCGGCCGTGCCGCGGGGGCGGCGGGGGCGGGCATGGATTCGCCGCTCTGGAAGCGCGTCCACCACTCGCCGGCGCCGTTCAGGTCCTCGCCGGATTGCTCGCGCAGCAGGACAAAATCGTAGGCCGCGCGGAAACGCGGATGCGCCGCGAGCTTCTGCGGCGAGCGGCGCCCGATCAGGCGCTGGTGCAGGTCCCAGATCTCGCGCATCGGCGTCGAAAAGCGGCGCGGGATCGTGGTACTGCGGCACTGTTCGGCCACCACTTCCGAGGCTGCCTCGTACATGGCGGCGGCCAGGGGCAACTGCGCGCGTTCCTGCAGCTTGCGCAGGCGGCGCTCCAGCGCCGGCCACAGCAGCGCGGCGTACAGGAAGGCCGGCGTCACCGGCTTGCCCTGCGCAATGCGCTCGTCGCTGTTGCGCAGGGCGTGCACGATCAGGTTGCGTTCCTCGGGCGATTCGCGCAGCGCCCGCGCGGTTTGAGGGAAGATCGGCTCGAACAGCCCGAGATGGTCCATGACCGCGAACGTCGCGGCGCCCTGGCCAGCCAGCAGCAGCTTCAGCACCTCGTCGAACATGCGCGCCGCAGGGATCTGCGCCAGCAGCTTGTGGCACTTCGCGATGGCAGCCAGTGCTGTCTCCTCGATGGCGAAATCGAGTTTCGCGGCAAAACGTGCCGCGCGCAGCATGCGCACCGGGTCTTCCTGGAAGCGCGTCACCGGGTCGCCGATCACGCGCAGTACGCGCGCCTCGAGATCTGCAACGCCGGTGCTGAAATCCAGTACGCAGTTGGCGTCGGGATCGTAATACAGCCCATTGACGCTGAAGTCGCGCCGCAGCGCGTCTTCCTCGACGTTGCCGAAGACGTTGTCGCGCAGCAGCATGCCCGACTTGGCATAGGAGGCGCTGTCTTCCGGCGGCTGCTCGTCCTCGCTGTCGGGCTCGAAATCGGCGCTGTGATGGCCGCGGAAGGTCGATACCTCGATTACCTCGCGTCCCGAACGCACGTGCACGATCTGGAAGCGTCGCCCGACGATGCGTGAGCGGCGGAAGATGTCGCGGATCTCCTCGGGAGTTGCGTTGGTCGAGACATCGAAGTCCTTTGGCTCGTAGCCGAGCAGCAGGTCGCGCACGCAGCCGCCGACGAGGTACGCCTCGAAACCGGCCTCGCGCAGTTCGCGGTAGACCCACACTGCCTCGGGCGGGATCGATTGCGGTGCGATGTGATGCTCGCCGGCTCCGTAGCGTCGGCAGCCGATGTCGAGAGACTGATCTGGATAGATGGGGTCGGCCGCGTCGTTCAACTGGATACGCATCCCTGCCGGGTTCGAACGGGGCGCGAGTTTAGCACAGGGTGGTGGTCATTGACCGGCGCAAGGCATGTGCGGATCTGGTGGACCCCGAAAACAGCAAGGGGAAGCAGGTGCCTTCCCCGTACAGGTCTCAACCCGAGTTAGTGTTATTTTTAGTGTCGTTATTGTTATGGATCCAGTAAACCACCGAGCTCGACCCACCGCAAGATTTTTTTAATCAAATCAATATGTTGTGAAAAAACGTAACACTGCAGGGCAAGTTTCCGGAGAAAAACGTTACCGTTGGCCCCGGCGTGGGCGGTATCAGCTGCCCCATATGGACCGGACGCGCCTCAGGCCGAACGACGGCCCTCGTCGTCCTCTTCGGCGGTCGATTTCTTGCGCGGGATGCCGAAGCGCTGCCGGCGTTCCCACAGGCACTTGCGACTGACGCCGAGCTTGCGCGCGAGCTCGGTTTCACTCATGTGGTCCTGATTCTGCAACACGAAGCGCTGGAAGTACTCTTCCAGCGACAGGTCTTCCGCCGGGTCTTCGGCGCCGGGGGCCGGTTCGCGTTCCTCGTGGTGCGCATCTCCCGCATCGAGCTCGGCCAGGCCGGGCAGGCCGAAGTCGATAGCCAGCGCCTCGCCGGGAATTTCCTGCTCATCGCCGAGGATCACGGCGCGTTCTATCGCGTTTTCCAGCTCCCGCACATTGCCCGGCCAGCGGTACGCCGTGATGGCCTCGATGGCTTCGGCGGAAAAGCGCTTGGCGGTCTTGTCATGGCGCCGGCAAGCGTCATCGAGCAGGAACTCTGCGATCTTGAGCACGTCCGTGCCGCGGGCGCGCAGCGGAGGCAGCGTGAGTTCCACCACGTTGATGCGATAGTAAAGGTCCTGGCGGAATTTCCCCTCCTCGCACAGCGCCTTGAGATTGCGCTGTGTCGCCGAGATCAGCCGTACGTCGACCGTGCGCGGGCCGGTTCCGCCCCCGCCGTGGAGTTCGCCACTCTGGATGAAGCGGAGCAGTCGCGCCTGGACTTCGAGGGGCAGTTCGCCGATCTCGTCGAGAAACAGCGTACCGCCGCTGGCCGCCTCGATGATACCGCTCCGGCCGCCCGCCGCGCCGCCCTTGTCGAAGCCGAACAGCTCCGATTCGATGAGCGCCCCGGGAATCGCGGCGCAGTTGACCGAGATCAGCGGCTGCGCGGAGCGCTTGCTGGCGCGGTGGATTGCGCGTGCCACCAGTTCCTTGCCGGTGCCGGTCTCGCCATGGATCAGCACCGAGGTGCTGGTCGGCGCCACGCGACGGATGCGTTCGTACACCTCGAGGATCAAGGGGCAACTGCCGATCATGCCATCGATGGCATCGCTGGCCGTGCGCGCGGCATCGCGGCCGCGAGCAAGACGTTGTGCGCTGCGCTCGCGCAGGATGCGCTTGATGGCGGTGAGCAGGTCGTCGTGATCGAAGGGCTTGGCGATGTAATCGACCGCCCCCAGCCGCATCGCGTCCACGGCAGAGCGCAGACTTGCGTAGCTGGTCATGATCAGCACGGGCACCTCGCCCGCGCGACGGATCAGTTCGGTGCCCGGAGCGCCCGGCAGGCGCAGGTCGCTGATGATCAGGCAGAAGCGGTCGAGTTGGAAGTTTTCCTCCGCTTCCTTGACCGATGCCGCCTCGAACACGCGGAACTTGTTCCGCTCGAGCAGGCGCTTCAATGCGGATCGGATGACCGATTCATCCTCGACGACGAGTATGTCCGCCACTGGTACTGCCTCGTGGGTCGCGTCAGGTTGGCGCCAAACATAGCGCCTGAGCGCAGGATTATCTAGTCCGCCGGCCGTGTCGTCGCGCGCGGCAGGCTGATGAGTACGCGGGTGCCGCGTCCCGAAGCGGGGTCCACGGGGCTCTGGATCGAGACGCTGCCTTCCATGTCGCGCACGATCGAGTAGACCAGGGCGAGCCCCAGTCCCGTTCCCTCGCCCGGTGCCTTGGTCGTGAAGAAGGGTTCGAACACCTGGTCGATCTGCGCGGCAGGGATGCCGCAGCCGTCGTCGGTCACGGTGACCAGTGCCTCGTGATCGCAGGCCTGGCATTCGACGCGGATCTCTCCGCCGGGCTCCGATGCCGCTCGCGCGTTGCTGAGCAGGTTGATGAACACCTGCAGCAACCGCTGTCCGTCGGCGCGCACGGCGAGGTCGGGCGCGCACAGGTTGCGGTAGTTCACCGGCGTTGCGCTGCGGTCGAGGCCGAGCAGGTAGATGGCTTCGTCGGCGCACTGCGCTACAGGGACCGGCAACGACGCTGCCGGGGTGCCGTTGGCGCCGGAATGCGCGAAGCCGACCAGTGCCTGCACGATAGTGCTGATGCGCTGGGTCTGCTCGAGGATGTGCCGCGCGCCTTCGAGCGTGTTGGCGTCCCCGCTTTCGGCGAGCAGGTTCTGGGCCAGGAAGTCGATGCCGGTCACCGGGTTGCCGATCTCGTGCGCCACGCCCGCGGCGAGACGGCCGATCGAAGCCAGCCGCTCGGTGTGCACCAGTTCATCCTGCAGGCGCTGCGTTTCCGTGACGTCTTCGAGCAGGATGAAGCGCGCGTCGGTATTGTGGCTGGAATGCGTCGCGCCCAGTGTCTTGTGCAGCGACAGGCACAGTTTCGCGTCGGGCGTGGCGATGTGGTGCTGGTGCAGGTGCGAGTCCGAGGATTCCGAGAAACGCAGGATCAGCGGACCCCAGGGCTCGGGCAGTTCCTCGAGTGTCGAGCCGAGCACGGTCTCGGCTGCGATCCCCGTGATCTTTTGCAGCGCGTGGTTCCACATCACGATCTCGTCGCTGGTATTGATGCCACATACGCCGAGCGGCAGGTCCTGGAGCGTGTCGCGGTAGAAGCGACGCAGGCCGTCGAGCTCCGCGAGGAAGCCGGTCAGGTAGCGCTGGTAGCCCTCGAGGCGTGATTCGACGAGCGTGATGTCGTCGGCTGGACCCGCGTCCTCGCGCAGGTAGGGCACGCTGCGGTTGATCAGTTCCATCGCGACCGATGCGCCGACGAGGCGCGACAGGTTCGCTTCGATACGGTCGCGCAGACGGCGCATCGCGTAGGGACGCGCCTCGCTATCCCCGTATTCGAGGTCGCGCAACGCGCGCTCAACCTCCCGCTGCGCAGTCGTTGCGCCGAGCGCGGTGCTCAGGCCGGCGACGAAATCAGCCGGCGACCGCGCCTGCAGCTGGTGTCGCGCCGGGCCGCTCAGGTTGTCCAGACTGCAACTGATGGCGGCCTCGTGCTCCTCGCGGCTCTGCGGGCTGAAGTAGGACAGCGCAACGAGCACCAGTGCGTTCAGCGCCACACTGTTCACCGCCGCGCCCGCCCAAGCGTTGTCCGCGATGCCGAAGGGCAGCGCGGCCTGCACTGCGGCAAGCGGCGAGCCCGCCTCGGGTGCGATGAGCATCAGCAGCCACACCCCGTAACCTGCCGTGAGTCCGCCCAGCAGGCCGTTGCGGTTGGCGCGCGGCCAGTACAGCAGCGCGAGCGTGCCGGGGAAGAACTGGGCGGCGGCGATGAATGCCGTCAAGCCGAGCTTCTCCACCGACCCTTCATCGCGCAGGCTGATCGAGAGCAGGTACGCCGTGAGGATGATCACGGCGGTCAGGACCGCGCGTGTCAGCGTCAGGCGGCGGTAGGGATTGTCGCTGCCGCGGGGACGAAAGAACGGTAGTACGAGGTTATTCGCCGTCATCGAGGCGAGCGCCAGCGTGGTCACCACGATCATCGATGTCGCGGCGGAGACGCCCGCGATGAACGCCAGCATTGCCACGCCCGTGCTGCCGCTCTGCAGGCCGATATCGATGCCGATGTATTCCAGCGGCGCCCCGGTGCCCAGTTTCATTCCCGCCCACAGCACCGGTAGCACCGGGAGGCTGAGCAGCAGCAGATAGAGGGGGAACCCCCAGCTGGCCCGGGTCACCGCCCGTGTGCTCGGGTTCTCGTAGATTGCCATGTGGAACAGGTCGGGCAGCCCGATGACCGCGGCAAAGAAGGTGAGCGTCATCATGTGCGCGGAGCTCGAGCGAATGCTGGAGTGCAGCGTCTCGAGCTGTCCGGGCTGCGTGTGGAG